>JAITQU010000257.1 GCA_031288735.1 Christensenellaceae bacterium | reverse complement strand
AAGATTTAACAATGGACTTAAGAAAAGTTATCTCTGAAATTCCTACAAGTACTATGTGCTCAATCACGCAAAGAGACTGGATAATGGAATGTCATAAACTAAAAGAAAAATAGTATTAGTATACATTGGCAGATGGTAATTCTCTTAGTCCTTTATCTATATCGCAAATCTTTTTAAAAACATTTTCAAGCATTGGTACTGAAATACTGTTACCTGCTAAATGAATGAGTTTATCACGGCAAAAAAACATTTTGTTCTTACTTACGTAAACATTGTTGTCAACTATGGCATCGTAATCACGATCATCAAAACCCATTAATAAAAAGCATTCTCTAGGTGTCAAATATCTAAATTTGCTTTTTCCATTATTCATGTCAAAATATAGATTACCCGCATTGGGATGCCTATCTTGTTTTGTTGTTATAGTTCGTACGGAGGATAATATTGTGCCGTTTTCGTCTAGTAATTTCGGATTATTTATCCATATATTCCTTCGTGAGGGAGTATCGTTTGGTTGACATGCTAACGCTTCGCTGAGAAATTTTTCATTTTTATAGTCTATTTTTAAAAATTCTTTCAATGGATGTTTCACGGCCTTTTCATATATTGACGGGTTTTCGAGATTGTTTTTTTCATTTAAAAAAAAGCTTTTTAAAAAATCAATCCTATCTTGATAACCATTAACAAAAATGCTAATCATGATGAGTCTGTGCCTTCTCTGCGCTGATCCCATTACTTCCGCTTTAAGTATGTATATTTTATTGTAAAATCCTAACTCTTCTAATTTCGATTGCCATTCTTCAAAATCAGTTTTATGCTTGGGCGCAAGTAATGTTTGAACATTTTCAAGAACAAGAAATCTTGGCATAGAAATTCCTTGATCCTTACGTTCTAACAATATTCTCTCTACTTGCCAAAGAAGCGATGACCTGCTATTTGAGTAACGTGCAATACCGTCGGTGTATCCGTGAAAAACACCCATATTAGACAAGTCTTGGCAGGGAAACGAATAGGTCATAATATCAATATTGGGTGGTAATTTCTCACCCTTTAACTCTTTGATATTTACATGGTTTTTTGTTTTAAGTATGGCGGAGTATATCCTTTTTAGGACATCTACAGTATAACGTTTTACACCGTTCGTTATGGGCCTCTTGCAATCTAGACTCATGGTGTATGGCTCTAATAATTTTATTAGTTTCTCTTTTGTTAAATCTCGTACTGCCTCGTGAATTTCTACACCGTTATGTATTGCGTCATATACGCACATAGCGTGAATGTCCCACTCACAAGTTCCCACAATCTCAAATTTTACACCTATGTTCGATAATGCCTTAGCTTGACTACCTATACCACTAAATAACTCAACTACTTTTATTGAGCTATTTTCAGCTTCATTTGCTAACATCTTACACAAATACTCCAGCTTCCTCGAGTCTTTTTCTCACATCACATGCTACTTTTGCATGCGCCACAGAGACAATTTTATTAGTAATTATATTTTTTAAGATCATTGTTTCTTTTTCTGACAGAATTTTTCTATCACTACCTTCAGTTAAAAGCCTTGACCAATAATCTGAACCCAACTTATATATATACATAAAATCATCAATTGTTTTCTCAGCTTTTTCTTTTTTTATAGCACTCTCTTCATTAATCTGCCACACTTCTTCGAATATTAACGTGTCAAAAAAAGTTTTATTAACTTTTATATTGTAGTCGCTTGTTATATAGTCTTCTAATCTATGTAAATCACTATAACTTTTCCAAGTATCCTCTTTTTTACAGTGCTCCGTTACAATTACTCCGTTTGCAGTATTTTGTATAAAATTGTTTGTCACATAAGCAAGTTTTTTAATCATTTGAACAGTCTCTATTTGTAATGTCTGTTTTTCCCAAATTTCTTTATAATTCAAACAAGAACCTTTCGGAATCATTGAGATTAACTTTGAAATCGTGTATGGTACAATATTAAGTTTATAACCGCCCACGTTGTACCACGAAGCGTGTTGGACGATTTTATCGGTTTCCCTATATAAAATCGCATAGCAAATCATTCGTTCATAAAAGAATTTGTTAAACTCAAAGTGAGCAGACTGAACCATCTTATCTATGAGTGCGGCAAACGCCAGCATGCATTTTTGCGATCCTTTTGCCACTATATCTGGCCGTAATTCAGAGCAAGCCATGTAATATTTTGCAAGTTCTTCTTTTTTGATAACTTGCTTGCGTGGCCACTTTTTTTCGTAATCTTCTTTTTGTTTATTTGTTGTTAGCTTGAATTTTTCTTGTTCATATTTTCCACGAGAACGCTCGTAATACCAATAAGTATCATAGAGTTCACCTTCACGAGCTGGAGCAATATATTTTTTTGATAAATCTTCGAAAGATCTATGGAACAGATGGTTAGATAACATATCAGCTTCAGTAATTTTATTTTGGCTATTGGCATATTTTGATATATTTGAGATGATTGTGTCATAATCGGCATTTTTTACAACTGTTAATTTAAGCGGTACAAATATATTTGAAAGTCCACTTTCTTTATCAAGCCCTACGTGCTTATCTAAAATAGCCGATGTCAAAGAAGCCGTGGTTTGACCACCATTAATTATTTGCAAATCGTGCATTTCAATAATTTTTGTGTTAGTTATATCTAGCACGACTTTAGCTGCCGTGCATGCAATACCATTATTATACGTAAAAAATTTCGTTGGTTCATTTTTTATTGTATTTCTAATGCCTTTATTCACCTTACCCTTAACGCTTAAAAAGGTTCGGACATTACCTTCTAATAGCCGAGATCCATATTCATAATATATATTATGCAATAGTTGTCCTGGAATAATTGCGAGGTATGCATCGTAGTCAAGTGCCATTGACATTTCTGCCTTTAAGCATGGGATTCCATCAAATCCAAAATTTTTGACATTAACAATAACGGGCTCTTTTTCTTTACCCGATAATAGATGCTCATAAATGCGCTGGATGCTCCAAACATTTACAATTATCTTTTTGCCTTTAAACTCATCAATGCCGAAATCGGATTGCTTTACACTACTACTAAGTAACTTGTTAGTGACTACAAACAACTTTATTTTATCAATCGAAATGTCGTTATTGAGATCAATATAATCACGTCTCAAGCGAGTTTTAAGACTTTCACCAATTGATAAGATTTCATTTGAATCATCAAAATATTTGCCTAGCTCACCATCGTAGACTTCTTCCAAAAAATAGAGCATTTTTTTGCAAAGCTCAACGACTCTACTCTTTGTAATGGACGCATCTGAAAGAGAGTCAACATAATCGTTTATGTAAAGAACGATTGATTTGTCACTCTCGTCAAAGCTATATCCGTCAACGCTCATCTTACGTTGATTTCGACAATATTTGTCCACACATGTATTTATTTCAATTGGATCTATTATTTCACCCATATCCTGTAGTTTTTTAAGCATGTATTGAATGAAATATTGATCGGGTGTCATGCCTTCAGAAAGCGAATCTCTTTTCATTTCTGCTAAGTGATTAATTCTAAATTCATCTAATGTTTGACTCATAGTTCCACCTTATATCCATCGATTGAATTAATATCCAATTCGTATTTTACACTTGCAATCTCCCTAGGTATTTCACTTCTTTTAAGTCTAGGAAATTCACTTGTCACTTTATATTTGTCAGTTCCTAAATGACTAAAAACGTGCTGATCATAGTTCGATATAACGGTGTAGCCTGCCTGAAAAAGTTTGTTCTCGAATATATCTAATGTTACTTCATTGTTTATTGTTTTATTGATTTGAGAGACCAATTTGTTTAAAGAAATGCCATTGAATGACTCACTCATTTTTTCTAATTTATAAACTACAAGCGCACCATCGCTTCTAGAGTCAAGTTGTTCTAATGATGAAATCGATATTGTTCTTTTGCTCGCAGAAATGCATTTAATTTCAAACCAATCGTCATTGTATGAAAAGTCTTTGTGTGTTGGTTCTGCACCACTCCAACCTAAAACAGCATTATCTATACCATATTTTAAAGCTGCATAGTTTTTTAAAAAAAGAAGCTCTCCAATAAGCCCCATGATTTCTAAATCAGATAGCGGCTCCTTGTTGCTTGCAAACATTTTCTTCCACACTAAATACCGATTGAGCAAAAACTGATAGCCATTTTTTTGAGGGCAACTTCTGGATTTTTCAATCAAATTGTTGCAAAATTGATAAAAAATATCATCGTCTCCACAATTCGAGAAGAGAATGGAATTATGGTCATCGAAACTGTATTGCTGTATCATTATTTTTGCACATCTTTTTACAGTTTTACTAACAAATTTTTCATTTAACCGCAAAGTTTTATTTCCGTTTGAGTCAAGACCAAGATATAAATCTAAAGGATGATTATCATCAACGCGAATATATGTAGAAATCTCTTTTATTGAGTTAAGTTTTTCTTTTGAGTCGTAATTCATCAATCATCGCCTCCGTCATCATTAAACATATTGTCATGCAATTTGTAATAATCAGCATTTATATTTGTGACATATATATGTGCATCTCCATTTGTTTGATCACATTTTGGGAATGCTATTTGGTAGCCAATAAGATAGTGGTAGTCCTCCTTTGACAACTTTATTTCAAACTCTAGCTCTTTTGAAATTTTTACCTCATCTTTTAATGACACACTGTCGTCTATAAAACTATCCTCATTAAATTGACGAGAATTTAAAAAGTTAGATGGTACAACAAGATAAATTATCAGCAGTGGATTTCGATCTTCAGTTAAATAGTTTTTTGAATTTATGCTTTCGTTTTCTTTTTCAATTCGTTCTATTTGATCTTTTTTTAGCCCATGTTGCGTGTCTCGACTTCCACCTAACCTATGGCGATTAATTCTTATAAACTTTGTTCCCTCAACCAGTTCGTATTGTCTTTGAACGGGCTTTATGTAAACAGAATTTGTAAATTGAATTTTATTTTCATTGCCACCCATAAGTAAAATGTCAAAGTCTTTATCAATTAAATCTATAAACGTAATTAGTTGTTTAGCGTCAAAATTATCGTTTCTATCCGCATCAACGTTCAAACTTTTAAGGAAATCTAAAATAACATTCTTTCCTACTCCACGCCAGTATGGATGTCTAACAGATTTGTCTATTTTATCAGCGCAGTTTTCAACTAAAGCTTTTGTTAGATTTAAATTGTGAATATTGCCAGCTCCATAATCAAGAAACGGTGTATAGAATATTTCGCCCCAAAAATCCTTGTTTACAATTATCTGCCTTGTTGTACGCATCTTGTTTGAGGCGGTAATGCGCAAATTATTAAAAAAATTATTGCGAACTCTAATCCCAAACTCGGTCGGACGTTGTTTGAGATTGCACATTTTTACCATATCTTTTTTAAGTTGTTCTGTTGACTCAACAATTTCTCGATAATATGCCTCTGATGTTTTTGTAATATATACCTTACACAAACTCGCATAGTTTTCTCTATATCCAAACCATCTTCCCATTTGCATTAAGACATCAAAAGTTGACGAATTTCTATAAAAATAACTTATCATTAGTCCTTCAAGCGTAAGACCGCGAGATAGTGCCATGCCACCGATGGCGATCACGCGATAACCTTTTTTATGCTCCGTATAGTTTAGCTTTGAAGACTCCTTACTTGAATTAACAGTGATAACATCAATACATTCAATAGCACTTAAGAGTAAATTGAAAATATCTCTCCAATCATATCCTAATTTACTATAATCTTTTTGAAATAGGTCATAAAGTCTAGAAACGCTTTTGTTTTTTAAGTATTCGCTTTGTGAAAGTTTCCAAGACTGCTTAATATCATTTCTTGTATTTTGAACATGAGTTTGAACAATTTTTGCGATATTAAAGTGAACCGCAGTAAAGCGCGACATGTTTATAAGCATCGATCTATGCGACTCCTTATTATCATCAATTAAATCACGAATTGCATTTGTTAGCAAAAATCTGTCAATTGCTTCATAAGCTGTCATTGGAAGGGACACACCCGACCAATTTTTATTGTGATTTAGAGGAAATAGAATCTTTAGCTCTTCAATCGCATCATCGCTTTTATCAATATATTCGAGCATATGTCTGTCGCTATTATCGCCCTTATCAACAAACATTTTTTTAGCGCTGTTATAATTTGATGGTGAAAATAGCGCATAAATAAAGTCCTTTGGAAACAAATCATTTTGTAACATCTCATTATCAGTATTAGGGTCGATAAATACATTGGCAAAAGGTGTAGCGGTAAAACCGATATAATTCGACTTTTCAAACAATGCTAATATATTACGGATTTGTGCGTTTGTTTGTGTAGTGTCGATATTTTTATCGTTTGTATTTATGCTTGCATTGTCGCACTCATCATCAATCATAATCATAGGAAATTTTATCTTGTTATTATTTTTGTCTAAATTCCGCTTAATCGCATTGTAAACCTTTTTAAGAATTGTTACATTTTTCTTAATTACAAAAACATATGGACGCTCCGATGCACTCTCAAAGAGAAATGCGGTTGAACCTTCAGAGCCTTTTACAAAATCATTTTTACGAGTGGTAAACGCAAATGGTACTATATCACTACGTCCAACACCAACGGGGGTGTTATTTACAGTGTCATAGCCGATAAAGCCATCTTCGATACGAATTTGTGTTTGTTGTCGAAGTGCCTCGATAGTGCCAGTTAAAAGAAAAAAGACTTTATATCCTACACTTGCAGCCTTACACATTAAACCTATGTAGTTTGATGTTTTCCCTGACTGCACATCACCTATGACCAAGCCTTTGCGCGAAAAACATTCCTCGGCGTGAGGATTTCCTATATATGACATTAAATTTTTTAGCGTGTCATTTTCAAGGATATCAACAACTTTGGGAGATATTTTGCACCTTTTTAGTAAATGATATTTATATCTATCCCAAAAGTACTCGTTTAAACTATTCTCTCTATCATACCAGCTATCTATATGCAAGTAATCATTTAAAATAGCAACACCTTCAGGCTGAAAAACATAATATAGTGCCGTAATTTTCGTCATAATTACTTTAATTTCTTCGTCTGTAAGATCATTCAAACAAATTTGCTTTATTTTTAAAATAGTTTGTTCAATATAGTGATTGTCTATATCTTTTAAAACATTCGACGCTAAATCTGCTTTATAAAAGGCATCAAAAAATGAGAGCCCTGATTCAATTAAGTTGCTATTACTCACAGCCTAGCTCCTTTAAAACTTTTTTAATATCTAAATGGTTAAAAGGCTCAAAATTTAAAATTGCTTGAAGAGATTTATCTATCCCTATTTTTTTTACTTGTGCAAACTTTAGAGCCATATTTTTTGCTATTTCTATTATTTCCCTCTCTTTTTCAGAGTCTAGATCAGTGTCAATGCATTGATTGCAAACTGAGTTGTATATAGCATCAAATGGAATCGTACTACCAATAATCTCTAAGAGACTATAAATTTTTGAATAACTAGTCTCATGAAAATTTTCATTTATATATTCATTAATGAACTTGGAATCAAGGTTTATATAATAGCTTTCTTTTCCATTTCGTGCTTTTTTCTTGTTCCATATTTTATTATCATCTTGACCTATAGCCAACTGTTTATGTCTAGTTTTTTTCTTAGATCGCAGTTGAATATCTCCAACAGTTTTTCGAAAATGAGCTAGTAATTTTGCAGGTATTGCTGCGTTTTGTTTTTTGACATCTATATCCCATATATCATCAAGAGTATTTGGAATATCCACCTTAATCCTTGCATACTTAAAGACCTCAGCTTTAGCACCAATTCCAAACCAAGTATTATGGACAATCAGTCTTTCTTGCCTATAAATATAAAAGCCTTGACCAGCACGTATTTTATCGATGCCACCTAGCAACGCTATATCTTCATCAGATAAATCGAGGTAATGTGGCAGAGTGTAGGGCTGAATTTGCACAGTGTACTCTTGATTGTTCTTTGCTTTCAAACTCAAACTAGACAATTGGCCTTTTTCAATTTTTAGATGATTTTCTAAAAACGGATCTAAGCCAACTATAGGGACATTGTTAATAGAAATTACAAGTTTTTTATTTAAGTATCTATGGAAATGCAGTCCAATATGTGTGCGTGTTAATTCAAGAATGTTTGACAACTGCCTGTGCAAATCCTTAACAGATTCGAGTTTTGAAGAAATTAAGTCAAATTCACGCCAAACTACAAGAGTGCCGTTTTTCAATATACTAATTTTGTCAATTTGAGGTATAGCCTTTATTTCATTGCTTGAATACTCATTACAAAACCACTCGTTGCTTTTTTCAACATCGTCTATATCCCAACCAAACGCTACTAATTGATCATTAACTTTAGACGCAACAGTGAGTTTTCGACACTGAGAAAACGATGCCGACTTTAAGCCTAGACCAAACCTGCCTAAATCGTTTTGCTTCCTCTCACCTTCAAAACTACTTCCTATTTTAAGTGCGTTTATAACTCCTTTGCGGCTCATGCCACTACCATCATCAACAAAAGCAGTGTACATTTTCTCGTCAGAATTTACAGGAAAAAAAATATCAATATTTTTTGCGCTTGCAGAAATACTGTTATCAATAATATCCGACACAGCCGATTCAAATGAATACCCAATTTGTCTAATTGAGTTTATAAGCATTTTGGGAGATGGTGGATTTAATATTTTTTTTGACATGTTGTCCTTTTAATTAAGTTAATTAAATTAAATTTCAATAATTTTTAGCAAAATAAAAGACTAATATCACTTAATTTCTTTATCTTGTTTGTTTTGTACAAATCTTTAAAGTACAAGATTATTTGATTTTTTAATTATCTTAATAATCTAAAATAATTGAAAATTTTTCTACCAAAAAAGCTATTAAGTTTTCTTGATAAATGTTAACTACGGGAGTGTGCACTAATTTGGCAACCTCTAAAAACAGTGTTTTTTCATGACAGTTTTGAAAAACGTTTTAAAAATTTTCCAGTTAAAAATATTTTTCCTAAAATTGACATTAAAATCGTAATTTGCCACCTTTTTTAAGTCTTTAGAAATAATAGGAAGTTTTTAGAGGTTGCCATTTGTGTAAATAGGGGAGGAGGAGAGGTAGTCTGAAGTCGATGTTCAGTTCTGTTTAGATTGTATCAGTTACCTTCCTATTTGTCAATACATATTTTTTTTGTGTGATCTTATTCAGTCAGGAATTCTATCTAGTAAATTCCAAAAGTAAGTGCAGAAGTGTCGCTTGGTTCTGCACTTAGTCTGATAACGGAATATTGACTGCATTAACCTTGATAAAGCGCAATTTTGAGGTATAATTAAACCCGTCTTTGGTAATTCGCACCATTTTTATTAGGTCTCAAGAAAAAGAATATCGTTTGTACAACAACGTATTGAATGCCAATGGTGAGTGATTATTAGCAAATTATAACTTTAAAACGCCTCGATGACATGTTTTTTTGTCAGTTTTTGAACAAATTCAAATTTCGGGAGTGTATATTAATTTGTGTAAATCTTGGAGGAGGTATAACAAAAATACGAATTTTAACTCAAAGTAGTTTAAGGTACATATTAGAAATTTTAGATGCATTTAAGTGCCAAATATGCTACTATAGTGTTAGAATTCATTGTCAATTTCTCCATTTTCTCTTTATTGAGTGTAGAATTTGACTATTTTTCTTAATGACTTGTACATTGAAGTGCTACCTTTTTTAGTTAAATTTACAGCACTTAATTATTGCTATAATCTACTAAATATTACAACAAGAAATTTGGAATATAATTTTTAGTAATTTACCAAATAATAGATATTCTTAATATAATACTGACTTTAAAGTCTTACCATTTGATTAAAATATTAATGAAGACAATTTAATACTCTGAGATAATTAACTAGTTAAAAGCCTCTTTAATTTGCACCCGTAGCGAAATTGGATATCGCACTGCCCTCCGACGGCTGGGACTGCTGGTTCGAATCCAGTCGGGTGTACCATAGACGAACGGTAGAATGGATACAACCATTCTGCTGTTTTTCTTTGCTGTTTTGGTTGTTTTGTTACTCAAGACAGCCGTTATTAATGCACATAACTCTTTTTGGCCGTTTCTGTTTCTATTCGTTTGTCGTTACACTGGCATTTATCAACGTTTGTGGTATGAACCCATCGTACCCTTTTCGTTCATCGTCCACCCGTCGTAAAATCAAGTTTAGAAATTAAGTTTTTTAAAAACGCCTATAAATGACAAAAACGGTGAGATTTTAACATCCCGCTGTGCTTGTTTATATTACTTTTTTCATTGTGTAATTTCGAAAAGCTACATCGTTTCTTTCCACTTCATTTTCTTTAATAATTTTATATCCGCGCTTTTCAAAAAAAGGTACTGCCGTGATAGATGCATATGTTTTTATTTCTTTTGCGCCGCTTCGTTTTTCCGATTCATTGCAAATTGCCATGCCAATCCCTTTGACGATTTCGTTTATATGCACATACAAAAGACTAAGGTATCCAGCCTTATTGATATCGCCAAAGCCTAGTAATCTTTCACCATCAAAAGCTACTATTGTATTTTTGCCCAAATGTCTTTCTGCCCATGTCGAAACATCTACACCTGCGGGCGACCATGCATTTAATTGCTCTACGGTATAGTCTTTTGCGTTTACCGTATGTATTGTGTTGTGAAATAATCGCCAAATTTCAACCGCATCACTCTCTATATACTGCCGTATTTCCATATAAGTATTTTATCAAAGTTTTTTTAACAATTCAAATGTTCTTATGTCTAACGAAAAAACGGCTGTAAAAGGCTAAAGGAATGGTCGTTATTGGGAATTCTCGAAACGCTTGCAAGCATCCATGAAATACAAGTCGGTAATCAATGTAAGTTTCTGAGACAACAAAAAAGATCCGTAGAATCGTAGAGAGCTTGGTGTTAAAATTGACAGAAAAACCTAACTAAAATCAACTCCCAAAAAGTATAATATATATGCACTATTTTATGGCTTGCATCGAAACGCCTAGACACTGAAACATTTCTTTTAACGGTTTAGTCATATTACAGATTTTCCACG
>JAITQU010000249.1 GCA_031288735.1 Christensenellaceae bacterium | reverse complement strand
AACCCGCAAGTAACATACAACGACAGCACAGGAGCAATAACCCTAACTGACGAGAACGGCAATGAGCAAACGATAGAACTTCCGAAAGACGAAAACGGAAATACGGAGTTTCCGGTGACAATAGTTGATGGTGGCGGTGATACTTACACTGTTACTAAAGATGATAACGGCAATGTTAAGGTTGAAAAGTTGGAAAATAAGTCGAACGAGGAAAATAAACCACCTCAAGTTTCAAATAAACCGTATTATTCAATAGAGGGTAATAAATTTTACAACGGCGAAACTATTTATTTACCATTATCGAATAAAAATTATAACATAGAAGCATATAAAGACAGCGTTACTAAGTTTAGTAGCGGCTCTGTGTGGAGTAGCAATGTTGAAGTAGTAGATTCTGCAACTGCAAGCTACACACCAAATACTATTTCTGAAAGCATTAGTGGAAGTGTTTTGAGTACGAGAAACAACAATGATACGCTGCAATGTAGGATTGTTGTAGTAAATGTGGAATTTGAAGAAGATATAAATCAAAGATGGGGCTTTGACGAAAATAATCCCGAAATTGAAAATGACTATCCATCGTTTAGAACAAGCCCTTTTCATGGTATAAAATGGAAATCTTTGAAATCAGGTGGAACTCCTGATAATATACTTGTAACTGTCTTGCCTGACGGTGCAGAAAGATGTGTTACATTTGTTGTATCAGATCCTAATTTTATAGTAAATTCTTTTACAAAAATCATCAATAATAAACATCGGTTATCCGTATCCGCAACGAATGCTAAGGAATCTCAGTTAACAGCACAGATAGGGCGTTTTATTAACGATACAATGCAAATTAAGTTATGTGGTATAACAGAAAAAACTCAAAAAGTGCGTGTATTTATTGTTCATGAAGAGAATGATGATGTACAAGTTATTCCCTATCTAACAACCGCAGCATCTGATACAACTATTGTTATATCAAGTGGAAACAATAAATTTTTAGACTCACGTGCAGGAATACATATTATGGGAGATGACAGGATTGTCTATAACGCCGCCACAGGCGACAGTGTTGTAATTGCAGGGGAAAACAAAATGTGTGAAAGTTGGGCTAATTGTTTAGATATTAGAACCACACTAATAGATGAAAACAGATTGCAAGACACACTTAATAAATACTACGGTCAAAGTGTATACAAATGGGAAGTTATTATGCCTATTGAAGAACGAACAGTAAATTTTGACTTGAATAAAGATGGAAAAATAGATGTTAATGAATGGATGACGAATGAGATGAATTTCATTTATGATAGTTGTGTTAAAAATGAAGATAAATTCAGTATAATTGTTGTAGATAATTCAAATGATGGTAGTGCTGGAATGTCTGCATATTCAGACGAAAATCCCCAAAAACTTGCTTTTGTACATCCCAACGATTCGCGTAATATATATATGACGATTTGCCATGAATTAGGTCATGGTGTCTTTAAACTCATGCATCCTTTTGAAGAGTTCGCAGGGTTTCCAAAAGGAGGTAAAGATATTTTTAATATTATGAATTACGGCAATAGGAGAAATAAATTTAGAAAATATCAGTGGGATGAAATTAATAAATAACAATAATAAATTCCTAAATATATGAGAATTATACTTTTTTGTGTTTGTTGTTTTGTAACGTGCAATATATCATCTCAAACACTAATAGAACAAGTGAAATATATATTAAGTACAGGTAATACCAAAAGTGCAACTATTGGGGATGCCATATATATTTTTTTAGATAACAATAGAAACAAGTTATCAGAAAACAATCTTGATACAGTATTTGACATCTTAAAAAAATACTACATTATGAATGATAAATTTCATAATGATATTCCATTTGCAGCTAAATTGATATATCGTTTGTCTAAAAATCCTGTTTTAAGAGGTGATATAATATATTTTATAGAACAAGTAATAAACGACAGTACAAATTTAGAAGAAGCAAGGAGAGGCAACAACTACATATCAGGAGTAGATTTGAACATATTTGACAAAAAAATGAAAGATGAGGTTGTAAAAAATCTAAACAATCCATATAAGAACGATATTAAGCGGATGTTAAGTGAAAATATGATATTACTTGGTGGTGCGTTAAATATGACAGAGTTAGAAGGCAGGTTGCAAATAATAGCTGATAGTGCAGTTGAGTTTGGGTATAAAAATGCTGCTTGCGTTGCTTTATGTAGAATGGGAAATAAGAAAATGTTAAAAAAATATTTTGCTGATTTAAATTCGATGAAATTACGAGATGCACTTTCTAAATATGACGAAATAGAATATATAAAACAAAAAGAAAGCATAGACTTATTGTTAAGAATACTATACTCTGACGAGACGAGACCCCAATCGAAAGAAACATTACCACCAAAAAAAATAGCATACTATGCAATAGATGCATTGGAGCGTATTTCAAAGAACTTTCCTTATGCAATACAACAAGAATATGGTAAGAACAGAAAAGATAAAGAGGTTTATTTGGAGAAAATGCGTGAATGGGCGAG
>JAITQU010000227.1 GCA_031288735.1 Christensenellaceae bacterium | reverse complement strand
CTTTTTTCAAATAACGAATAAAGCATAGATATGTCGAAACATTCAAACTTATCAATAAAATCGTTTGAAACTTGTAAAATTTCATTTCGTGTTGTTTCTCCAGCTATTTGCTCTAATAGAAAATAACTACCACTATTGTAAAACATTTGCTTTTTTAGGACTCTTTGAATTCGACCAGAAATCTCTACGCCTGATTCTTGGGATAGTCCCATAATAGAAGCTTTGTCAAACATAAAACCATTAGGATATGATTTTTTTATATTTTCTAATACTTTATTGGTGATACTGTTAATAGTCGATCTTGATCTCGATTTAGATTGCTTTGTCTTAACAATTTGATTATTCTGTTTGTTTATTTTATTTTTTTCAACTGATTTGTCAGCTAATACGATTAAAGTTACATTAAGCTCACTTAAGTCAGCGCTTTCGATTTTTAAGTCATTTTTATAATAATTAAATAGCATTTTAATAAGTTTAATAGCACTATCTGCAGCATAACGTGTAAACATATAATAATTGTTCTTTAACTCTTTATAACAGTCTGCGTCAATGGCGGCGTCTTTTGTTTTAGAAAACAACTTTCGCTTTACTCCTTGTGTATTCATATATTGATTTATATCTACATGAGGATATTCAGCAAGAAGAGCATTACAAACATCTTGTAATAAAACTCTCCAGCTATTTGGTTCTGTCGAAGGTTGTTTTTTAAAAGTCATTTCAATAGGTTTTGTGCTAGTATACGATTCTTTCACATTCCAATTAACCTTTCTTGTTTGTGTTTCAGAGCTTGAATTATGTTTAATTGTAGGAGTAGCTTTAGTCTGTAAAGCATTTTCATTGCTCAAGTATTTTAAAAACAAATTGAATGACAAACGCAGTTCGTGCTCATTTTCGGTATGATTTTGACTTTTTAAAAGTGTTGAATTTAAAAATTCTACTGCATCAACCGTTGTAGCTTTGAGCCGAGCTTTTTTAAATTCATCGTTATAAATAGAAGATAAGGTGTTTAAATTAGAAGCATGAGAATTGCTAGTAGTAGCAGATTCGCCATTTTCTAAAAGCCAATTAGAAAAACTAGTTTTTGTTCCTACATTCCAATCAAATTTGTTTTGGCTCATTGGTTTTTCCTCACATCTAATATCGCATTCTGAGTTTAAAACAATCTTCTCAGTTTGATTAATTACAGATTTGTATTCAATTAAGTAATATTTTCTCTCTGTTTTTTTGTTTTCATAAGTAAAAGCAAAATGCTTTGTTAAGCTCGAACAACTAGGCATGTTAATATCATCGCAATGGGTTATTAAGGCATTCGTAACCATGCTGTAAGGATTTTTAGCTTTGAAATTGTATAATCTATTTTTTATAATTTCGTCATAGATCTCTTTGGCAGATAAAACATAACCACCTTTAAGAACCAGTTTTATGGACTCAACAATCGTTCTTTTGCGAGCATCACATTTGGTAGAATCCTCTGCTTTCGTTATTTCAGTGCTTTGAATAGATTTAAAGCTCTCAGTGCTCTCATTAGTAAATTCCTTAAGTTGTGAGCTATTCTCGACTAAAGGTAAAATTTGGGTATTTGAAGTGCTTTCATTAAAAGAATTTGCTATCTCATTAATGCTATTTTCCTTAGAATCTGTATATGTTTTTAAAAATTGACTATATAACGATTTCATTGATTTAAAATTCTTATATAGTTTTGCGCGTTTGCTTCTGAAAGTTCTATTTTTTAGTAGTTTTTGGGATATTTCATTATAACTACTATCATTTGTAATACAAAAAAGATCATCCGATATGATTTTTTGGCTAAGCGACCACTTTGATGTCTCTGAAATGGCAATGATTGACCCTTTGATCATATTTTCACTTTTATTATTCGTTTTTAACCATTTTTCAAATTCAGATTTCAAATTATTCATGTAAAACCTTTTTAGTAAAGCTATTAATAAGGTTTAAATCAGTATCATATCAAATTTGCATTTCATATAAATCTTAGATTCAGATTATAATTAAATTTTCATAATTTAAATTTGCTTAAAAATCTTTAGGTTATCATAAATTGCAAAATTAAATCAAAGTCACTAAATAAACTCCAAATTAAAATCACTGTTTTTCTCATCGAATTAAATATACACTATTGATTTAAAAAATTCAAATAAAATTTAATAATATTCAATAATATTTATAAATAAACATCTTGTTTTTTTTTTTTTTGAATCGACATATGTTGTTTTATGTTGATTTGTAAATATTTTAACGCTGAAAAAGATAATTGATTTATATGAATAAAGGCACAAAAATGGATAATTTGTATAATTTAAGTCAAAAACATCATTTTGGCGGTTTTTAGTCAAGCTAATTTTAAATGGAAATGGAGTGAATATTTTCGCAGGCAAAATGTGCTGAAAATTTGGTTGAGTTGAAGGAAAATGAAAAAATGAAATAGAGAGTACGTAATATTTTTGAATTCAATAGGTTTTGAGTAACGAGGAGGAAATCTTTAATGCAGCTTTAATGCCATCGATTGCTGAGGATGTAATTCCTCCAGCATAGCCTGAACCCTCACCACACGGATATAGCCCAGACAAATTGACTGACTCGCCATTTTCGTTTCGCAATATCCTAAGTGGAGCAGAAGACCTGGTTTCAACACCTAGTAAAATCGCATCTCGGTTAATGAAGCCATTTAATTTATTGTTTAGAAGCGGCAATCCTTCCTTTAATCCATCTATGACAAATTTGGGTAAACACGCACGCAAGTCAGAAAAAACTGTACCGCTAGTACACGACGGCAAGACAGCTCCAAAATTAATTGAATGTTTGTTCTTTAAAAAATCTGACACACGTTGTACTGGTAATAGATAGTCATTCGAAATATCATACGCTTTTTTTTCAAACTGTCTTTGAAATCTCATGCCTGCTAGTGGATCTAAGTCACCAAAGTCAGCTGGAGTAACATTTATTAAAACGGCAGAATTTGCATTAGTTTTATCTCTTGCATATTCACTCATCCCGTTTGTTACAACACAAGAATGCTCCGATGCCCCGCATACAACACTACCGCCTGGGCACATGCAAAAGGTATAGATTGATCTTTTGTTTGATATATTAGCACTTAATTTATAATCAGCAGGTGGAATACTAGGAATTGTATCACCATATTGAGCTTTATTAATCTGCCTTTGCTCATGCTCAATACGCACACCCATAGAAAATGGTTTAGTCTCCATAGCTATATTTCTTTCATATAGCATTGAGTAAGTGTCACGTGCACTATGCCCTATAGCAAATATGACTTTATCGAATTCTTCTATATTACCGTTAACATTTAGTCCTAGTAAGCATTTGTTCTTAGTTTGTAAATCTAAAACCTTTGAGTTAAATCGTATTTCACCGCCACGACTTATAATAAATGCACGGATGTTTTTAACAATATTTCTTAAAAAGTCAGTTCCAATGTGTGGATTTCTAATAAATCCAATATCGATAGGTGCTCCAAACCTAATGAACTCACCTATAACTACTGCTGTTAGCGAATCTGACAGACCAGTGTTCAATTTCCCATCAGAAAAGGTTCCCGCACCACCTTCGCCAAACTGGATATTAGACTCGGGATTTAATTTCCTAATTGATTCAAAAAGCTCCACATCCTTTATGCGAGTATCTATTTCTGCACCCCTTTCAAAAATAATTGGTTTATGTCCACATTCAATTAGAGTAAGCGCAGCAAAAAGTCCTGCAGGTCCAGACCCTACAACACCGACGCGTGATGCTTTTTTTGAGTGTGGTAGTTCTAAATCAGAAAGTAAAGATTTTGGCGCAATGTATTGAGAATATTTGTTTACATATTTAGCTTCGTTTTTAAGCTCAACAGCAATGCTAATTACCCAGTGCAGGTTTGACTTTCTTCTAGCGTCAAGTGATTTTTTTAATATCTCATAACTAGTAATATTCTCACTTTCAGTGTTTAACATGTTAGCAATCGATTGAGTAAGATCACCATCTATACTATCTAAGGTAACTACTAATTCTATTTTAATCATCGAATCCCTCTTTAGTTATACGCTTTCGCCAGCTTGGATGCCAGATGCTAAAGCCCACATTAAATTGTAGCCACCACATTGCCCATCCACATCTAAAACCTCGCCACAAGAAAACAAACCAGATTTTAATTTCGATTGAAGCGTGTCTAAATCAAATTGGTTAATTTTTAGCCCACCACTTGTAACTTGGCATAATTCAAATGAGCTAGCTCTTAAAATTTTAATTGGATAATTTTTAATTAAGGTAATAATTTGAGTTATATTTCCACCAGAGCGTTTTAAAATATTGTTTGAAATTTCCTTATGAAACATCCCATCTAAATTTAAAATATTATTTTTATCAAAGCGACCTTTAATTTCAGCTTCCACCTCTGAAATTGAAAATTCAGGCATAAAGTCAATAGAGAGCGTGGCGGTTTTGTAATTAAGTCTTGCTAAAGAAACAGAAATTGCAAATATAGCACTTCCAGATATACCATTGTCTTTGAATAATAATTCACCAATTGTCTCTTTAACAATTTTCTTATCTATGATTAAACTAACTTTAGCATTAAGTCTTACACCCTTTAAACCTTTAATATAGGTTGTGTCAGTAATTAGCGGGGCAAGAGAGGGGGATAAAACACTAATGTCGTGCCCAAATTTAGAATATAAAAAATGACTGTCTTTCCCAAAACCAGCTTTGCTACCAGTTGCTAATATAATTTTCTTTCCTTGAAACGTGTCAGTATTTGCCTTAATTTCAAATAAAACATCAAAAGTTATATCAAATACATCTGTGTTTAAAAAAACATCAATTTCTAATTCGTTAATTTTTTTTAGAAGAACATTTAAAACAGACGAACTCTGTTCAGAGTAAGGATATATTCTGTTATTGTCCTCTCTTAAAAGTAGACCTAAACTCGTACAAAAATTTTTAAGTTTATCTAAGTTTTGCTTTTCAAATACCTTTAACACAGCTTCATCGTTGTATTGTTGTTCAAGTGGTAGGGTACCTAGTAAATTGCATTTACCATTGCCTGACACAAGAATTTTTTTTCCAATTCTATCTGATTTTTCTAGTATTGCAACATTTAAGCCGCGTTTTTTTGCGATGATAGCTGCGACAATCCCAGATGCCCCACCACCTATTATTATGCAATCATAGCAGTGCTTTATCATACATTTTTATACGCTTCAATTAATGGAAGTGATTTTCCACTCAAAAATCTAACCATAGCACCACCCGCAGTACATACATAATTGATGTTTTTTGTATCTATATACTTTTTACTTGCGCTAACAGTATCGCCTCCACCTATTAATGTAAAGGCAGATGTTTTTTCAAGGCTTTTATATACTTCTCGTGTGCCACATTCAAAATGAGGGTTTTCATACACTCCCATTGGTCCATTTGAAATAACAGTGCCCGCTTTTTCTATAATGCTCTGAAAATTAGATATAGTTTCTCTTCCAATATCTAAAAACAATTGTTCTAATGGTAAATCTATCACGGATATTTCTTCTCTTTTCCCTTCTTTCTCGTATGCTAGGTCAAGCGGGAGCACAAATTTATCCTTAAATTTGTGTAATAATTCCTTTCCTTCACCTACAAAAGATAACAAATCCCGATCGCTTAACCATTTAGTGTATTTACTACCAATACTTATCTCATTAGCTATTAGCATTATAATGCCAGTAACACCAGACGCTAAGATTAGGTCAGCACTCTTATTTGTTAATACCCTTTCCATCATTGAGAAAGCATCAGATATTTTAGCACCACCTAGTAAATACACAACAGGCTTAGTAGCTCCAAAAATCACACTACTTAGCATCTCATATTCCTTAAAAAATAGAGGACCTGCAAAGGATGGCATTAGATGCTGAAAGCCAGTCATACTAGGTGCATTTCTGTGTGCGGCACTAAAGGCATCATTTACATAAATATCAAAAAGTGATCGAAGTCGCCTAACAAGATAGGTGCTTTCCATATCCTTTGATGTAAGTTTTACATCTCTTTCGAAGGTGCTTATTTCCTCGGTTAAATATCTAAGATTTCCTAGTAGGATTGCCTCTCCAGCATTTAGCTTTTTTATTTTCTCAATTGCAGCATCGCCACAAACATCATCAATGTAGTCAATTTTAACACCAACAAGCTCGGATAATATTTTTGCATGCTCTTCTAGTGGTATTAAATTTTGATAGTCGAGTGTGTCACCCTGGTGCGCTATTATTGCTAGTTTTGCACCACCATCTAGGAGATATTTAAGTGTGGGGACAGTCTTTAACAAGCGATTTGTGTTGACTATGTTTTTCTTATCATCAATTGGAGAATTAATGTCAGGTCTAAAGAGTACTCTTTTTCCTCTAACATCGATTCCAATTATATTTTTTATTGTGAGATCCATTTTCCTAACCCCAAATATTTGTTAGTCTTACTTGTTGCTTCAGCTGAATTTTTTTGTAATCCCATTACAGCGCGTATTCCATCAATAGTTTCAGGAATAGTTACCGCCTCTTGTGGAATGTTGATAGCATACATTATTGAGTCACCACTTTCAACAATACTATCCTCCCATAATGCAATCTCATACATGTCACCACGCGGATTGCCTAGGTCTCTAGCGTATCTGAAAAGAGAAGCATTACCTAAAAAACCATCCTTGATTGATACAATGCGAATCCTTGGATGTTTTGAAAACGCCTCTAGAGCTTGTTCCTTATTTATCTTTTTTAAGCCACTGGCTACAACAGTTATAATGTGACCATGTGTTATTGGTGTATGTACCAAGATACCAGTAGCATCAATATGCGGCATTATTGTCATTAAATCGAGTGCCTGATGTGATGGTGCTTTGTCAATCTGTAAAGCATTCGTAAGCCCTCTATGATAATCTCCAGGATCGGCAACACGTCTAATTATTGTTATTGCAACTCTCTCAATCCCAACTGCTTTATCAAGACAATCAACACTCCTAATAAGACCAGTTGTATTGCACGAAGTAAGCTTTAAAAATTGTTTGTTTAGTCCTCTTTCATAATTAGCATAGCCATGAAAAAAGACATCAGCAACACTGTTCTTTTCACCACCTTGAAAAATTGCCTTTTTATTGTATTTCAAATATATTTCTTTATTTCTTGCTCCAATTCCGCCAGGAGATGAATCCAAGATAACATCACACTCCTTTACTAAGTCATCCATAGAGCCTGAAATGGGAATGCCTAGCCTCTTAAATTCTTCCTCTTTTTCAAAGCTAGCTAAGTATAATTTATATGGCATTCCTTTTTCCTTTAAAGCCCGTATTGCAAGAGTAGGTGCTAGGTCAATAACACCCAATAGCTCCATATCCTCTTGAAGCACAACACCATCTGCTAGTCGTTGGCCAATTACTCCATAGCCAGCTACGCCCACTTTGATTTTTTTCATATAAACCTCTTTAATAATGCTTAATAATTAATTCTTTAACTAAAATAAAATGAATTAGTAAATCTCAATTCCTTTAATATTATACTTCTTTTGACTATTTATAGCAAAACAAAATATGCATTCATAAGACTACAGTGATTTAAAAATAATTTATTCTTTTCACTTAATATAGAAAACAAGGGGCACTTCGCTATTTTGTGTGGGTAAGTATACAAAAATAATGAAAAATTATATGCAGTTTAAGCTCCAAATT
>JAITQU010000127.1 GCA_031288735.1 Christensenellaceae bacterium | reverse complement strand
ATTTCTGGCGTGTAAGCGAATATATACTATCGATACATCTTTGGGAATTTTAGTATATTTCGATTTGTGCCACCATGCATTATCACAAACTAATACAATATGATCGTGTTTGTATTGTTCACTGAGTTTTTTGATAAATACATTAAAGCTCACGATATTTTCTCTTCATCTCTAGAAATCCTTGATGAAATGAGACCTATTCGCATGATTGAGCAAGCAAATCAAAAAGCAATGATTACAGCATATGTTGGTGCTCAATTAGATATTTGTGAGGCATTTGGTATTTCAGTCCCCGCTGGATGCGTACCAACATACAAGCTAATCGAAAACAAGATAAAGGGAAGGGCGTAAGGTCTTAAAATGCGCCATGAGATTTTAGTACAAAATCCGAAAACTCATGCTTATGTGTGAAAAGACTCCCGCCTCTATAGGCGGTGAGATGAATCGCACACCTTGTTCGCCCGTCCTGTATTGACACTACGGAGAATTTGTGATAGAATCAGTGCATATAAGTGAGGTCTAATTTTCGAGCGGACTTGGATAGTAAAATCATGCGGTTCAGGATGTGGTATCACCTTGTGCTGTTGTAAAGTATCGACGCAGGGGCATTCGATGTAGCGCTAGCAGCTCAAAGAAATCTTTGACTATATCTCCAAGCTACAAAATCACCCTTAGCAGTGGAATCAACACGGACTATGTACATATACATTTCAGTGCTGAGGCAAAAACGGAGATCAGCAAATTTATCAACGCATACAAGAGCGCAAGTAACCGCATTGTAAAAAAAGAGTTCCCGCAAATGCACAACAGTCTTTGGAAAGAATATTTTTGGAGCCCTAGCTTTTGTTTGTTGACCGCTGGCGGTGCTCCTATAGAAGTAATTAAACGATACATAAAAAGCCAAGGAAAATGCATATGAATAAGCGTTTCGCTCAAGACTTACGTAACTTACGAACAGAGCGTGCTGTTTACAAAAACTTTTGGTTGTTGCCGATTTGTCTACAACCGTATGCTCGCAGATAAAACCTTACATTATGACTCCATTAAGGAGTCGTTATACAACGCCTGCGCAAAACAAAACCGAGTTTGAGTGGCTGAGGGAAGTGGATTCACTCGCACTGTGAAACGAGGGGTTACATCTCGAAGTAGCTTTCCAAAATTTCTTCCGAGATAAATCAATAGGTTTTCCACGGTTCAAAAGTAAGCACCAAGGGCACTACAGTTATACGACAAACCTTGTTTGCGGAAACATTGAGCTCGCAATGGTTACTTGAAACTCCCGAAGTTAGGACGTGTCAGTGTAAAACAGCATCGTCAAGTTCCCGCTAATTACAAGTTGAAATCAGTCTAATTACAAGTTGAAATCAGTTCAGTGTCACTCGCTCGTCTTTAAAGTATTACGCATCCATACTTTAGAGCATGAAATGACCGTTGAATCCATTAAGCCTGTAAATGTTCTGGGGTTGGATTTTTCGATGCTCGAACTGTACGTTGACAGCAATGGCGGTAGCCTCATACCCGCGATTTTATCGGCGATCGCAAGAGAAACTCGAAAACCACGCAAATTATCCCTTTGCCAGAAAAGCGGCAAGAATAGAGCAAAGCAGTGGAAAAAGTGGCGCGATTGCACGCATATCTCGAATCAACGTAAAGACTTCCTCAAAAGCAGAGTAGACGGATAGAACGTTACGATGCAGTATGCATTGAGGACTTAAATTTGCGGGGAATGCCGCAATCTCTGAATTTTGGAGAAGCGTATCTCAACGGCTGGGGAATGTTTAGGTTTCCTCGGATACAAGTTGACAAACAAGGAAAGTTCTGACGATTGATAAGAGGTTTCCGTCCTAAACTGTGTCATGTATGTGTCTATGTAGCGACAGACTGACATTACGACAGGTCGTGGACATGCGAAAGTAGAGGTGCACATCATCATAGAGACATCAACTAAGCCGCAACATTCGGTGCGAAGGGCTTCGAATACTCACCTCATAGCGCATTACATCGAACCGTGGGACGCACGGGGATAGCTTGGTAAAACATCCTGCCGTGAGTTTGAGTTCCCAAGAAGCACCCGACTCAAACGCCGTAGGCGTTAGGCGGCGGGAGTACGTCACAGTCTACTCTGTATTATTAAAGTGTAAATAAATCGGAGATAACATATTGTAAAAGAGTTGATTACATAAATGGTTCGACCGTCAAAATGTAAATTTAGATTATTGTGTTAATCTAATGATGTCTAAATTGTTTTATAGCATGATTTATCGAGGTTTTATGCGGAAATTAAAAGAAAATACTGCGGTTTTCGTCATCAGCGAAGCGATTTTTTGATTAATATTGTAACGTATGTATTTTGACGGTCTAACCATAAATATTAAACAAATCAACGGAAGGTTCATTCATGGAAGATTTCAAATATATACCGCGTTTAATAGAGCATGAAATTGAAAAATACATCCACTCTACTGGATGCGTAGTTATTGAAGGACCTAAATGGTGTGGTAAAAGCACCACGGCTGAGAGATTTGCTAAGACGATCCGAAAGTTGCAAGACCCAGTAATATTTAGACAATTTGAATTGTATTCACGAATTGAAAGGGGATTGTTGCTCTCTGGTGAAAAACCAATCTTGTTTGATGAATGGCAAAAAATCCCAGATCTTTGGGATATTATTCGTTTAACTATTGATGAAGCGCATGGTAAGTGTGGACAATTTATCCTTACTGGATCTACAAAACCACAAGATGACATCAATCGACATAGTGGTGTTGGACGCTTTGCAAAAATAACAATGCACTCCTTGAGTCTTTGGGAAAGTGGCGATTCAAATGGTTCGGTTTCATTAACCGACATGTTTAACAATATAAAAGTGTTTGGGACAAACGATTTATCATTAGAGCGCCTTATTTTTTTATTATGTCGCGGTGGTTGGCCTGGAACTGTGTGTCAAAATACAGAGGATGCATTACTAGCTCCTAGCAATTATATTGAGTCCTTGTTAAATGAAGATTTGCTTCACGTAGATAATATTAATAGAAATCCCAATCGAGCCATGAGGATATTAAAGTCCTACGCTCGTAATATTTCTACTTTAGCTACAAACATTACAATTCAAAAGGATACAATTTCAAAAGATGAAACCTTAGATATAAATACGTTATCTTCATATCTTAATGCGTTTCGAAGGCTCTATGTAATAGAGGATATTCCCGCATGGACACCAAATATTAGAGGGCGAACCACAATACGAAATTCACCTAAAAAACAGTTAACTGATCCGTCATTAGCTGTAGCAGCTCTCGCTTTAACTCCTGAAAAACTTATTCAGGACATGGAGACATTAGGTTTTTTATTCGAATCGCTATGTGAGAGAGATTTAAGAATATATGCTAGATATCTAGGAGGGTCAATATTTCATTATCACGATGCTAACAATCTAGAAATAGATACAATACTGGAATTGAAAGATGGCCGTTATGGGGCAATAGAAATAAAACTCAGTGACAAGCAAATTACACAAGCCACGGATAATTTATTGAAATTCAGCAAAAAAATGATAAATGACGGCACTGTTCCTCCAGCATTTTTAATGATTCTTACAGGCATGTCCTATTCATACACTACAAATGAAGGAATATATGTAGTAGGGATCGGCTGTTTAAAAACATAAAAGAATCCCTTGATCTCAAATATAAAGTATAAGAATAGAGCAACAGTTTACCGCTTTTCAAAGACAATTAAAGTTGGTTTTCTTTTATAGAGTCGGTGTGTATGGTAGTTCAGTTTTGACAGCCTCGCTTTGCGCACCATTCGTGTTGTTGTACGGTTTCTTTTAGGCGTTGAAATTCTTTTACAATCCAAAACTTAAATTTTGCGCTGTCCATGTGGCAAACACGAAAGCAATATCTCTATGCGCATAAGTGCCGACGTAACGACCTGCGGTAGCAGTGATTCCGATAGCATTTGTTTTTTCTACACATTGTTTCGTGGTTAATAAGAAACTTTGAGAACCGCTTTCGTTTTTAATCTTACCGAATTCGGTAAAATTAAAAACAGGATTGTTTACGCTCTCCTACAACACATATACTCGATCGTGTAATGAGTGCGGAGCCAATGCGCAATTACAAGACTGGTATTTTCTGAGTCGAGATATTTCGACATGTCCGTTAAGGAAATATAGTTTTCTTTTCCATTCTTATTAGATACACGAGCAAAAATTATGTTCTTTGATGGTCTGAAAATTTTCAATTTTCTGCGACAATTTATTTTACATTCTACAACTTTTATTTGTTCAAACAACTTTCAGTAACATCTTGACACGATAGAGATACAAAATGTTATTAGGATTTAGCATTCATGTCTGTAGTAAAGAGTGCGAAAACCTCTTTCATTTCCGTTGTTTCATTAATAGAAGTTTTATTAAACTGAATATCGAATCCTCTATCATTACCATGCTTTATAATGTCAAAATACTCGGAGCAGTACTTCTTCTGGTTCTCGTTTGGACAATATTTCATTATAAAAAATTCTGCCTCAAGATTGCGCATTCGTTCGATCAGTTCCGAGCTTAAGCATTATAATGAGTGCTAATTTTTGATGGACACAATATATAGAATAAATATAAAAATCGGGACATTGGTTGTATACGCTATAAAATGCGGGAAATTAGGTTTTAATTTGTCTGCGCCATCGCTATAGGTTCGTGTAGAACGCAACTTGTGAAGACATATCGCAAAAAGCATTCGCTTCCTTCTCCTATAAGTTTATGTTCGCCTCTATCCATGGATATTCCACATCGGCGAAGCTGTCGAGGATTGCCTCGAAAATAATACGTGCCCCGTCGCAAGGAACCGCCATGCCGATTTGCTTGCGGACGCTTTCTTTCGTGCCTTTGAAAATATAATCATCGGGGAACGTTTGAAGACGCGCCCTCTCTCGGTTCGTCAAGGCGCGTGGTTCTGCCCAATGATAGATATGCGTTCCGCCGCCGCCGCTTCCAGTAACCGTATAGGCGGGCTTGTCAGGATCGAGACGTTTGTAAATTTGACTTATCTTTGCGCCCGCAACGTTCAGTTTCAAATCGTCGGGAAGTTCCGCGCTCCATGCGTTTTCGCCTGGCTTTATAAATTGCAACCGCTTGACCACCGTGTCGGACTGCTTAGTGTTTTCGTTGTTGGGCGCATCTTTTGGTATGGGTGGATTTTCTAATGCGAACCGACAGCTATTGTTTTTTCCTTTATATGGCGCAGGTGACGGGATGCGGAACGTCACGCTTATGTCTCTCCTAATCCCCACAATGATTATCCTGTGACGTGCCTGCGGAACGCCGTATTCCTCAAACCTGTAAAGGTGCGGCGTAACCGTGTATCCCGACGAGCGCATTTCGTCGATTATCTTGTTGAATGTTTTCCCACCGTCTGCATTTCTCAGTCCGCCTACGTTTTCCGCTAAAAACCACTTCGGTTGATAAAGTTTCAAAACCTGTATGCCGAATGCATACAGGGGTCCGTATGTACCCTCTATGCCTTTCTGCTCGCCCACCAAGCTGAAATCGTTGCACGGAAAGCCGAACGCCAACGCATCTATGGGTTTCAGCTTGTTTAGATCAAGTTTGCGTACATCCTCGTAAAGCACGCTCTCGGGCGAGTCGTGGCAAATGTTGTGAATGTATGTGTCACAAGTGTCGCGGTCGTAGTCGGTCGCCCACTGATGGACAATCTTAAAATCTTCTCGTTTGCACTGCGCTGTGACCGCACCATAAGCGATTCCACCAGGTCCGCAGAACAACTCTCCCATTTTGAATTTAGTCATGGCAAACTCCTTTATAGATCCTCGCCGTTTAGTAGCAAGCTTGCGTACGAACTTGATTCCCGTAACCTCCGCTATGGTTTTGAATTCCTCAATAGAGAAACTCTTTCTAATCATTTTCGCACTTAAACTCTGTGGCAAACAGCCCAATTGTCACGCAAACTTTGCGACACCGATGTTGAGACTCGCGCACAACACCCTTATTTCGTCCGTTATCGTCATGAACACACCTTGATTAGTGTTCTTTATATATTATAAACGAAAACATTGTTCAAGTCATAATTTTGTTATAAAAATAAAAAATTTTGCATGAGCGGTTACTGTTCACACCCCATATGGAAAAACAGGGTTACAGTTTACACGTTGAATGATATTTTAGAAAATGTCTTCGCTTTATCGGAAATGGTCACAACATAATCGTTGCAAACGTAGAAAATGTTCATTAAAATAGCAATTTAAGATATTTGTTTTAGATTTAGTATCATAAATTAATAATTCAGTCGAGTGCTGAACAGTAACCATGAACGCAAGATTCGCCTAGAGAAAGGCTTTTTGGAACTATTAAATAGAGCAATATAGCGAGAATTATAACGTTTGTGTAACTATTTAGCTAGACTGTCAAGATCACTAAGTCAAGATTGCTAAGATATGGTTTAGTGGATGCGCACGCACAAATTTCCAAATCTAATTTTTGATTGCTTAAAAAAACAAGGCACGGCTGATCTTTAATCAAAGTGCCTTGCGTTTATGGTGCGACCAAAGAGATTTGAACTCATACATCAAAGATACCAGATTCTAAGTCTGGCGCGTCTGCCAGTTCCGCCACGGTCGCCTGTTGACAAAATTATTGTAACATAATAGTTTAACATCTGTCAAACATAATCGAGTTTATTATTACTGATTTGTGTAGAATGTGTTACTGTTCACACCTCAACTGAATTAATTGCTAATGTTGATAAATTCAAGACGCATTTCTTAAACTGTATTTAAAGAGCTTTTTCTACATTAGAAATGCTTATTGTGGTGTCTTTTCC
>JAITQU010000042.1 GCA_031288735.1 Christensenellaceae bacterium | reverse complement strand
CTACATTTATTGAGATTCAAGATGAAAACGATTTATATCCCGATGGCAATGGCGATTCGTTCGGCACAAGTCCTGGCATGAATAGTGAAAAAGTTGTTGAACCAAACTTCGAAAATAATGATTTAGGTATTTTCGGTGGGTTTAACATCGATCTTGTTAAACTCCTTAAGATTAAAGACGTACTAAACCCAAGTGAAAGAAAATCAAATAAAAATGCCGCGTTTTCGGTAAGTTACGATGCTAGAAAGGGAATTATTAAGGTTACTGCAGGATATGCATATAATAAATTTTTTAAAAACGATGATGACAAGGCCCGCTACGATAAAGCGAAAAAAGCACTTTCAGACTACCGGGCGGAATCTGTCGAGTTGCACAACGAAATTGATCGACTACAAACGGAGCTTCAAGAAAATGACAAACGGCTTCAAGAATTGCAGTCTAGGCAAAACGCGAGTCAGGCAGAGATAAATAGATATAAAAATCAGATTAAAGGATTCCAACAGAGAATAGTAGAAATAAAGGAAGAAGGCAAAAAAAGCAGCAGCTATTTGCGCTCCCAATGTACACAAAGGCGTATCGAAATTGATAAAGTAGCTACTTCTATGCGTCAGCGTGATAAGCATGTGCAAGAATTAATAAATCAAACAAACTCAGGAAAGCAAAGCGTTAACGATATGAAAAGAAGGCTTGATGCCATCCCTGATTTGATAAGAGAGGTGAAAAACGAGTATGCACAAAACCAAAGGAGGTTCACTATTGATGTGGATGTTTTGGGAGTTTTTGAATATAACCCTAAGGAAAAATCGGTTTCTAATTTTGCAGTAAATGCCACTCTTACCTTAAATTTCAAATTCAAAGGCACGTTTTTTGCTGGATACATTCCTATGTTTTATGAGGTTGCTGTAAACCTCGAATTTGGCATAGAGGTAGAATTTTATGCGGAAAACGGTGTCTGGATAACTTGGGATAGTTTTTTAGAAAGGATGTTATTATATGGATCGGTCACACTTAGAGGAGAGGTGGGAGCAGGAGTAAACGACGTAACGAACATATCACTATTCGCACAAGCGATGATAAAATTATCTATTTATGCTTTTGCAAAGAATAATATAGATGAAATGTATATAATAAATTTAAAAGATAACCTCGGCTTGGAGTTTGATTGGAAAATCGGCTTGCGTGTGGAACTTTTTCTTTGGTACTTTGAGTTTGTCGGTTACGGTGGATCTTTAGGCAAAGACCCCACACTTCCAGTAAGTTTAGATCCAAATTTTCAAAATTTGATGGTATCAGCAAAATTATCTAATCGCTACACTGAAAACACGAGTATTGCAGAAAATGAAGTATTCACGTCCGTTTATAACGGCTCAAAGTCTAAGTTGATAGCACTTGATGATGGAAGATATATTTTAACTTGGATTGAAGACTCATATTTGCGTGACGAATATAACCGCACTATCCTTAAATACGCAATATTTAACAACGGCGTTTGGAGTCAGTCAAAAGCTGTCTTTGATGATGGCCGTGCCGATTTCTATCACGACACTTATTTAGTTGGAAACAACTTATATGTAGCATGGCAAAAAAGCAATAGCCTGTTTAACTCAGACGATAATTATATCACAGTCGGCTCAGCAAGTGAAATTTATACGGCTCGGATCGATACAAATTCAGATACTGTTTTTGATGTCATTCGACAAACAAACAATAGCGATTTGGATTTTGCTCCTCGCTTTGTGCAAAGAGAAATCGCATCCGAACCATTGGCAATTGTTTGGCAAAAAAATTCTCAAAATGATATTTTAGGATTAAGTGGGGAAAATTCAATTTACTATAAGCAACTTATCGGCAGTGCGGCCAACGTCATATACCAAACTGAGCGTGGCATATCACATTTGGCTGCGGCGTTCAAAAACGGCATAATAGCCGTTGCTTTTAGCGAGGATTATGGGTGCGAAATTGTTGAGGACGAGTCTTATTCCCCAATAAGATTAGGGAAAATTGTATATGGCAAAACTACAAGCACCATTGACGCAAATGGAGTATTCGGCACACAATTTTTGTTGAGAGACGGCGAAATGACTCTATTTATACACGACGGTAAAACCATAATATTTACCGATGATTTTGTAAACTTGTATCAATTTTCAGGTCTAGCAGACTACATTGTCAGTAGTAGTTTCAGTATAATAGAAACGGCCACAGGGATAGCCGTATTTTATGACAAGATGGGAATTGATGGACAGCAAGCATATGTATCTATGTTTAATTCGGAGAGCAGAGAATGGACTTATGATATTGTCTTGTCGGCTCAAGACAACGTTAGATTCTTTAACGTGAGTGGCATAATTGATTCCGACGGGGATATTTGGGCTTCCTACAATGCTCAAAACGAGGATATGGCAACGGTATTATGCTTTTCTAGCATCACCCCACAATCTGATTTTGAAATAGGTCTTACGTATATAGACTTTTTAGAAAATGATGAGATAAGTCTTACGATTGGTTTACGGAACATAGGGACAAGTAATATATTCAAATTTACAGTTGTTGCATTTGGCGAAACACACGACATATATCTTGATAACCCATTGAGAATTGCCGAGTATGATTA
>JAITQU010000253.1 GCA_031288735.1 Christensenellaceae bacterium | reverse complement strand
TCGATATTGAGGCGAAGATATCATGTTGACCATATGCCCGTCAGGGGATTAATACGCACTAGATTTTGGTTTGGTCTAAAAATTGGGGCAATCAATGTAAAAAGATTTATTGCCGCAGTGTTGCTGTCTGAAAAAGAAGGCGAAAAAGTGGTAAAAGTGACATAATCCCACTTAAAATCTATAAAAAACAAGGTTTATAGGTTTCCAGTGACATATTTGAAACAAAAAAACGGCATCTTTAATACAAATTTACAAAAAATCTCTACACATTCTTTGAAATTTGAAGTTGCGCAACATAATCATTATAATCGTCACATAAACCGCAAAATATGTATTTTGACGGTCGACCCAAATATGAAATATAATAAAACCCCATTTGAGTTGTATGTACATGATGCAAGAACTTACAGGATTTCAATTTTTGAAATATGTTAGGATGAGGTAAAGAAATGTGGTATGATAATCTTTCAATATTAGAGAAAATCTATTTTTATATGGCTCTCGCTGCATCTGCGTTATTAGTAGTTCAAACGATTATGCTGTTTATTGGTCATGGCCAAGTTGATTCCGACTCAGAAATGGAATTAGACGATGCAGATCCTGGACTGCGCATTTTCACTGTACGTAGTCTTGTTGCATTGTTTTGTATTACTGGTTGGTCTGGACTGGTGTTTGCTTCAATCGATGGATTTCCAGTATGGCTTACAATCATACTATCTCTCATTCTTGGTGGGATTGCTTCTGCTATTACAGTTTTTCTTTTTAGCTGGATTATTAAAATGCAAGAAGATGGCACACTGCGACACAAAGACGCTGTAGGTGGCATAGGCGATGTTTACATGACAATAGGTGCTAACCAAAGTAGTACTGGTAAGGTTATGATTATGGTGTCTGGTAGATTGTCAGAGTTAGAAGCAATAACAAATGATGACAAGGATTTGAAGTTTGGTGAAAAAATTAAAGTAACTGGAATTGTTGGTTCAAACCTACTACTAGTTTCAAGCATTCAAAAGGTAAACGATGAAAATAATGTTAAATCTGAAAATATTAATAATAATAATTAAAAACATTAGGAGGTGCATATGAATTTTATGATAGGTGCTAACGCTGGGCTGATAGCAGGATTAATTGTTGCTTTTGTTGTTGTAATAGTTACAACAATTTCAGTTTTAGCAACTCGATACAAAAAATGCCCATCAGATAAAATTATGGTTATCTATGGAAAGGTAGGACGAGATAAAGAGGGTGTTAAGCAATCTGCTATGTGTATTCATGGTGGGGCAAAGTTAGTAATACCATTGTTTCAACAATACAGCTTTCTTGACTTGACACCGTTTTCTATTCAAGTCGATCTACGGAATGCGCTTTCAAGACAAAACATCCGTATAGACGTACCTTCAAGCTTTACAGTTGGTATTTCTACCGAGCCAGGTATAATGGAAAATGCGGCAGAAAGACTTCTTGGATTAAATCAATCATCAATTCAAGATTTAGCAAAAGATATTATTTTCGGACAACTGCGTTTAGTTATAGCAACAATGGAAATTGAAGAAATTAACACTGATCGTGATAAATTTTTAGAAGCAGTTTCTAGAAACGTAGAAACGGAACTCAAGAAAATCGGATTAAGATTAATTAACGTCAACGTGACAGACATCAGCGATGAGTCTGGATATATTGATGCATTAGGTAGAGAAGCGGCTGCTAAAGCTATAAACGATGCAAAAAAATCAGTTGCTGAAAAGAATCGCGATGGATCTATTGGTGAAGCAAATGCAAAAAGAGATCAGCGCATAGAAGTATCGCTTGCTGAATCAAAGGCTATAGCAGGTGAAAACGAGGCAAAGATTTTGATTGCGGAGTCGGATGCATCAAGAAGAGAAAGAGAGGCAGAAGCATTAAAGAGAGCAACTTCAACAGAAAAAATTCAGGCTGCTAAAGCATTAGAAGAAGCGTATGCTGCTGAAAAACAGGCAGAAACAGCAAGAGCTGAAAGAGAAAGAGCAACACAAAGTGCTGATGTTATTGTAACAACACAGATCAGTAAGCAAAAAATCGAACTCGAAGCAGAGGCACAAGCTGAGCAGACAAGACGTAAAGCGAAAGGTGAAGCTGATGGAACATATGCAAAGATGGAAGCACAAGCGCGTGGTTATTTTGAAATTCTATCCAAACAGGCATCTGGTCTTGCCCAAGTTGTGAAAGCAGCGGGTGATTCGCCAAGCGAGGCAGTAAAACTCATGATTGCAGATAAGATTGAGGACCTAATTCGCATACAGGTAGAAGCGATAAAGAATATTAGAATTGATAAGATCACAGTTTGGGACAACGGCGGAGCTGGTGGCGCAAATGGCGCAACATCGACTGCTAATTTTTTATCAGGCCTGATGAAAAGCGTACCACCACTACAAGAGCTGTTTAAAATGGCAGGAATGGAATTGCCTTCATATCTAGGAAACAACACTTCAGGAGATGCCAACGCTAGTTATATTTCAAGCCCTGCAACAACAAGCCCTGCAAAGTCTGCAACCAAATCGACACTCAAGTAGTATGTAAAAAGAAAGGATGTTAAAATTAAGTAGTTTCTAAAATGACAAAAAAGCGGTGTTTTTAAGATATACTTTAAAAACACCGCTTAATTATTTTCAATTTATCAAATATCATTTTATTTCTTCAATGTATTAAGCATCAGTGCCCTAGCCTTTATCGGGAGTCCAAAAAGATTTATAAATCCAGCAGAATCATTTTGGTTATATGAATTGTCGGCGTTAAATGTCGCAAACTCTTCGTTGTATAGTGAATAAGGAGATTGGATTCCTGCATTAATAATATTTCCTTTGTACAATTTTAATTTTACCGTTCCTGTCAAGGTTTCTTGAGTAGACAAAACAAACGCTGTCAGAGCATCTCGTAATGGAGTGTACCACTTACCATTATATACGAGCTCAGCAAATTGTTCTGAAATTAGACGCTTATAATGAGCAGTATCTTTATCTAAACAAAGCATTTCTAAAAGTTCATGTGCTTTATAAAGAATACTCCCCGCTGGGTTTTCATACACTCCCCGTGATTTCATACCAACTAAACGATTTTCGACTAAGTCATCAAGTCCTACTCCATGTCTACCACCGATTACGTTCAATTTTTCTATCATTGATACGCCATCTAATTTTTCATTATTCAAGGTGACAGGAATACCTCTATCAAATCCAACTGTAATATACTCAGCTTGATCAGGTGCATTTTCTGGCGATTGACCAATCTCAAGGAATCCAGGTTTTTGATACGGTGGTTCATTTGCTGGATTTTCAAGATCCATTCCTTCATGTGATAAATGCCAAAGATTCTTATCCTTTGAGTAATTAGTTTCTCTATTAATCTTGAGCGGAACATTGTGGGCCACGGCATAGTCAATTTCTTCATCACGTGAACGGATGTCCCATGTACGCCATGGAGCTATAATTGGCATATCTGGAGCAAAGGCTTTAATTGTCAATTCGAATCGTACTTGATCGTTGCCTTTACCAGTACAACCATGACAGATTGCATCCGCTTTCTCTTTCAAAGCAATTTCTACAAGACGCTTTGCAATCAGCGGACGGGCAAATGAAGTCCCTAGTAAATAAACGCCCTCGTATTTAGCCCCAGCTTGAAGAGTTGGAAAAACAAACTCATTCACGAATTCTTTCTTAAGATCTTCAATATATAACTTACTTGCACCAGTTTTTATGGCTTTTTCCTTTAAACCATCTAACTCAGTGCCTTGTCCTACGTCAACTGAAACTGCGACAATATCAGGATTATCATAGTTTTCTTTCAGCCACGGAATAATAATAGATGTGTCAAGTCCCCCCGAGTATGCAAGGACGATTTTTTTGATTTTTTTCTTCATATAACGTCTCCTAAACTGAAAAATGAATATATTACAACAATTATATCATTTTTAATGAATATGTCAAGCAAAATTTTCAAATTCATAAATTATGTTGGGAGCAGGTGTTACTGTTCACACCCCATATGTGAAAACATGGTCACTGTCCATCCTTTGAATGATATTTGGAAAAAGATCAGCCCTTTAGCGGGAAAAGCCACAGAAATAAGCGTTTCCTATGTAGAAAAAGTTCTTTTGAATGGCAATTGAAGAAATGCGCCTTGCATTTATCAACATTAACAATTAATTCAGTTGAGGTGTGAACAGCAACGAGCAGGTGTTGCTTCTCACTCATCAATCGAATAAATTTTTAACCTTATGTGTGAAAAGTCTCCCGCCTCTATAGGCGGTTAGATGAATCACACACCTTGTTCGATCGTCCTGTATTGACTTCGGAGAATTTGTGATAGAATTAGTGCATATAAGGGCGGTCTGATTTTCGAGTGGACTTGGATAGTAATAATCATTCGGTATTCAAGATGATGTGGTATCACCTTGTGCTTGTTGTAAAGTATCGACTAAGCAAGCAACATTCGGTGCGAAGGACTTCGATTACTCACCTCATCGCGCATTACATCGAAGTGTGTGACGCACGGGGGATAGCTTGGTAAAACATCCTGCCGTAAGTAAGAGTTCCCAAGAAGACCCCGATTCAAACGCCGTAGGTGTTAGTCGGCGGGAGTACGTCACAGAACCTATTCTACATTTGAAAGATTTGTAGTTGTAATTTCTTCTGCTAAATAGTCAGCTTTTATAACTCGTGTTCAACGTATTTCTCGGGGCAGGACCAGAATTTATCCATTTCGTATCCACTGTTAGCATGAAAATTATCCGAAAAAGCAAGATTTCCTGGGCCTTTAGATCATTTATCTTATGTTGTCTACGGAGGATTCAGGAAGCGATGCTAAAGACCGATTATCAAGAATCCACCAAGCGATAATAGTTGCTCTGCACTTAGCCTAATATGGAGTTTGATGCGTTAAAGCATTAGTGCTCTCAGCACCTATTGAAAATCTACAAGGCAACCTCCGAAAATAATGACAGAAATCCTTGTTTGAAAATGTTATTTTTGAGAGTAATTCAATAATTCTGATGATCAGACTGAAGTATATGATTTTTAGGAAGTGTGTATTGAGCCTAGTAAATAATTTGGCTTTCTATAAAGTCGCATGACCGTTATGCGCTACTTTCCGTCCACCTGTGCCAACTGCCTATTAACAACACGGCTTCTCTCATTAACTCATCTTTTTTTGTTAGCTTTTTTTCATTTTGGTGTCCTCCTAATTTGTGTTTATATTATACCTCCTCCTCCCCTATTTACACAAATTAATATACACTCCCAAC
>JAITQU010000130.1 GCA_031288735.1 Christensenellaceae bacterium | reverse complement strand
TCTACATATGAAACGCTTATTGCTGTGTCTTTTCCCGCTAAAGTGCTGATCTTTTTCAAATATCATGCAATGGATGGACAGTGACCATGTTTTCCCATATGGGGTGTGAACAGTAACATATCACCGCCTATAGAGGCGGGAGACTTTTCACACATAAGGTTAAATTTTTAGCTAGTAAAATAAAGTGAGTATGCAGGAGGTTAAGAAAAAACTAAAACTTTAGTAGTTCCATAACCATTGCTAAATTTTTTGCAATATTTTCGTTTTTGTTTTCTAAAAGTATTTTTTCAAGCTTACCTTTCTGTTCTAATAGCATTTCAATAAAATAAGGACTTTGAGGCAAGTTTTTTCCATACATCAATTCACTACTACAATAACACGGTTTATGCGAGCTTTTTTCGAGAACAATAACAGGATAGAATTTCTTCTGGGACTTAACTATGTTATCACAAACAATTCTATAGTTATTACAAGAAATGTGTTCTCTTAGTATATCACATTTAGAGTGCGGGGCTAAAATAAGACGACTTGGACAATTCTCATGTGACATTATTTTAGTGATCTCAATCCCACCCATACCTGCGATTACTGCCTGATCAACCTTTCGTGTTATTGATTGAAAGCCATTACTTACAAAAAACTTGATTTTGTCTCTTAGATTAAAATTATTAGCTAATGTGATAGCTTTTTCAAGACAGGATTTGCTAATATCAGCTGCAACAACGAATTTTGCTTTCCTACTTAATATGGCACCTAGAGATATTTTCCCATGGTCACAGCCGATATCGGCAAGGGTGTCACAATCAATATATGAAAGTAGAGCTTGTAGACGCTCGTCTAAGTGAAGTTTAGAAAGCTCGCCATTTAACTGAGAGTGAATGAGAGAATTGTCGGTTAACTCCATAAAAACATCCAGCTGAGAGCAATTTGAATGCATTGCACAATAAAACCTATGTAAGACAAAGTAAAATTAAATAAAGACTTTATTTATCTATGAAATCTCTTAGTCTCCTTGTTTTGTTAGGATGCTTTAAGCGTCTCAAAGCTTTAGCCTCGATTTGTCGAATGCGCTCCCTTGTTACGTTAAATACTTTACCTACTTCTTCAAGAGTTCTCGGTCGATTATCTCTTAAACCATATCTAAGAATTAGCACCATTGCTTCGCGTGGCGCCAGAGTGCTTAAAATTTCTTCAATTTGTTCCTTTAGCATTTTAGATTCAGCCGCTTCCATAGGAGCCATTGCCGATACGTCCTCAATGAAGTCACCTAGGTGACTATCATCCTCTTCGCCAATAGGTGTTTCAAACGATAGTGGATCTTGTGCTATGCGCTGTATTTCAACGGTTCTAGCCTCGCTAACACCTAATGCCTGAGCAATTTCCGATTGAGTTGGTTCTCGTCCTAGTTCTTGTAGCAACGCCCTTGACACTTTGACAAGTTTATTTATCGTCTCAGTCATGTGTACTGGGATTCTTATTGTACGAGCTTGATCAGCTATTGAGCGTGTTATCGCCTGACGTATCCACCAGGTAGCATAAGTAGAGAACTTAAAACCCTTAGTATGATCAAATTTCTCAACCGCCTTCATTAGTCCAAGATTACCTTCTTGAATCAGATCTAAAAATTGCAAGCCTCTACCTACATGGCGCTTTGCAATACTTACAACTAGACGCAAATTTGCATTGATCAACTTATCCTTCGCCAAATCGTCACCTAGCGTCATACGGTGAGCGAGATCGTACTCCTCTTCAACGGACAATAGCGGTACCTTACCAATGTCTTTTAGATACATTTTTACAGAGTCATCAATATTTATCTCGTTCATTATTTTTTGGAGCAATTGGTCGTTCTTGTCAGTTACACTTATATCGACAACCTTTATTCCATTTTGCTCTAGTGTTTTGTGAACGGTTTCCATCTCCTCTGCGGTGATATCGATTTTATCGAATCGCGCTATTAGATCATCCTCGTTAATTGTGCCAATTTGTCTAAAGGTTACTATAAGTTTATCAACCTCAGCCTTGATTTTTGATTCTTTGTCAGACATGATCTTCTTCCTCACTATTTGTTCGTTTATTTTTTAGTACTGTTAACGTGCGTAATTCGTTCTTTAATTTGTTAATCTCTTCAATATTAGATGATAACTTAATTAGCTCAGAAATTTGGAGTACACGCTTCGCCTTGTAATGTTGTAATAAGTGATTGCAACACTGAGTGTAGAAGGTATCTCTATTTGCTACTGGCGTTTGCGAGACATACGATGCAATTTTAATAATCTCGTCTCTTGATTCTGGGACAATATCGTATAAATCGCCCACTAATATATTCCGTTCAGTCGACATAATACTTTGGAATATTTTCTTATATGGTGGATATTTAAAGCACTCCTCATCTAAAATGCTCAAGTCAGTGATTTTTTTGTTATCAAAATAATACGACAAAATGTAGCGCTCAGCAAGCACACTTGCTCGCCAGTCACTTTCCTTTACTTCTGTGGAATTCTCCGCTTTGGTAATTACATCGTCTGCTACGCTTTTTGAGCTAGCAGTTATGTTATTTTTAATCTTACCTAGGCTGAACGCTCTTAGCGTATCGACGCCTATTGAACTTAATTCTGACACCTGATTTAGGTAGGCATCACGAGTAACAATATCAAATTCAGACAAAATGGAAACAGCTGCTTTTGCAAATTCATTATTTCCATGAGACGTATTGAGATCATATTTAAGAGATGTAGTCTTTAGCATATAATCAATCATCGGCAAAGCAGTATCAACAATTTTTAAAAAACCGTCACGACCTAACTTATTCACTGCATCATCTGGATCCATTCCGTCAGTTAGTGAAACAACTTTGACATTCAAACCAGCATCATTTAGTCTCTGTAGGCTTTTCCAGGTTGCATTCTGTCCAGCAGCATCACCATCAAAACACACATATATATTATCGCAATAACGTTTGATTTCCTTGCATTGGTCTAAGTGTAAGGCGGTTCCCATAGATGCTATTACATTGTGTATGCCAGCTTGGTAAAGACTGATTGCATCCATGTAGCCTTCAACAAGTATTAGATAAGAAGGCTTTTCAGCGTGCTGATTTCTCTTAACAAGATTAACTCCAAAAAGCGTTGTGCGTTTAAGAAAAAGCGCAGTCTCTAGTGAGTTCTTATATTTAGCACCACTACTAGTATCAATAATTCGCCCACCAAACGCTATTACCTCGCCTTTAGCGTTGATTATAGGGATGATTAATCTTAAGGCGAAAAAATCGCTGTAATGGCCGTTTTTTTCATAGACAAGTCCACAATACTTCATTGTCTTGTAGTCAAATCCAAGAGAAAGAAGATGCTTTACTAGTGAATCGTAGTCACATGAATAACCTATTCCAAACGCAATTATTGTTTCTGTAGAGATGTTTCGCTTTTTAAGATATTCAAGAGCCTTTATGCTATTTGGCGATGACAGATTGGAAAAATAAAACTTTGCGGCAGCGTGCATAGACTCAATGCCTCTTTCTCGCTGAATACGTTGAGCCTTTTCGTGAGGAGATTCATCGTCAGGTAGTGACATGTTTACCTGCTTTGCTAAATGCTCGCAAGCCTCTACAAAAGACATTCGGTCGTATTCCATCAAAAAATTTATCACAGTTCCTGATTTATTGCAGCCAAAACAATGGTAGTACTTTTCATCGGGGTGTATAATAAACGATGGTGTTTTTTCTTTATGAAATGGGCAACACGCTTTAAAGTCACGTCCCACTCTATTGACCGAAACATAACCTTGGAAAAATTTAACGATATCAACTCTGGATTTTAATTCTGCTATCCAGTCTGGTGTAAAGCGTGATATGACGGTTTCCTCTAACTTTGTATAATTGTGAATTGCTATGTGATTTCTTGGTTTATAATACTTATAATATTATTATAACAAAATTATTAAATACAATAAATATTTTATTAAATTTTTACGTTAACTTATAAAACAACATTTACTGTAAAGGCTGATGCGCTCTTATTTCATCGAAATTTTGCTTATCCATTGACTTCAATTTGTCCATTCAATAGTCATTCAATTTTAAAGAGACCACCATTTAGTTTTTTTTAGGTGTTTTAAGTTTTCGCTATTAACTTTTATATGAAAGGCATAACTATGTAATTGTGTATGCATGCGATACTCCCGCCGTCTAACGCCTACGGCGTTTGAGGCGGGGTCTTCTTGGGAACTCAAACTCACGGCAGGATGTTTTACCAAGCTATCCCCGTGCGTCCCACGCTTCGATGTAATGGGCTATGAGGTGAGTAATCGAAGCCCTTCTAGCTGAATTTATTACTATCCAAGTCCACTCGAAAATCAGACCTCCATTATATGCACGGATTCTTTAGAAATTCTCAAAGTGTCAATACAGGACGGTCGCACAAGGTGTGCGATTCATATCGCCGCCTATAGAGGCTGAGACTTTTCACACATAAGGTTAAAACAAGGACATATATTGAAATCTTTTTAGGTATATAATTTGTTAGCCAGTGCGTTTTATTGCATCCATGTCAAACACAAATTTTCCGTCCTCGTTATTTCCTATAATAAAACGCAAAATCGCCCTACCTTTAATAACATCCTTACTAAATGTTCCAATTAAGCCATATCGACTATCCTTTGAATCAAGACGGTTATCGCCCATGTAAAAAAACTCATCATCGCCTAGCTGAGTGTAAGAAAAAACAGTATTACCTGTGAAATTATCTTTGACATAGGGCTCATCGATAGGTTTATCATTAACGTAGGTGACACAAACTCCAGTAGCAGGATCTCTAGTTATGCTAACAGTGTCACCTGGAAGGCCAATTATACGCTTGACTAACAGGACTTGCTTATCTTCTGGGAAGCCGACTGTTTCAGGAGAGACAAAAACAATAATATCTCCTCTTTTATACTTGCCAACCTTATACAATAAAAGACGATCATCGCTTTGCAAGGTATCCATCATGGATATACCACTAACAGGAACTGTAACGAAAAGGTAATTGCTTACTGTATACGATACGAGCAAGCAAAACAAAACAAATACTATGTTTATTATTATTGATTGAAGTTTTTTCATTTACTGTTCTCCAGCAAAACACTTTGAGAGGTTAATGTTGGTTAAACTCACAAGCAACATTTTATACAATTAGACATTGAATGCTTTCAGAACGTATCTATTATTAACTCACTAATATTTTATAAGTCTTTATGGTGGTCTGAATATGTTATTCTAGTGATATTTATGGTATAAGTTAAGCCTTATATTTGCATAGACTCTAGATAAATACAAGTATGAAAAACAAATAATCTTTAAAATGTTAAGGCTAGTATTTATCTACTATTACTAAACTCCATTAGATTGAAAACCCTAAGTATCTTAGCTTAGCTTAGCTTTAATTTCTAAAACGTTTCTAACGCTATAATAACATAATTTTGGCAAGAAACGCAACTAATTCCCAAATGTGATAGCTAGAAGTTTTGTGGTTGTAAAATGTAAAATGAATTGTCGCAGAAAAATTGAAAATTTTCAGACCGTCAGAGAACATAATTTCCCCCGTATATCTCATAAGAATTGTAACTTTTGCGCATAAAACGTGGCATCGAATTTATATAATCCCGTCTTTAGGAGTTAATACCAGAAGGTTAAGATAGACGATAACATTACGACATTGAACTAAACATCGACTTCAGACAGTCCCTCCTCCTCCCCGATTTACACAAATTAATATACACTCCCATTCATATAGTAAATATTGCGTTAGTTTAGTTTAAATCAACAAGTGGCAAACTCAGGTAAGATGCTGTTCAAGTGTCCTTGCTTGTTCATTAGGATAAGTTGCTTCAGAAACCATTTTTATTTGTCTAACAGTGCTTACTCATAGGTGTTCTTTTGCATAGCGTTTTCAGCGATATATCCCTACATTTCACTTTCTAAATTATAAGTCTAGGAAATTTAAATTATATAAGTTTATACCATTGTCTAAAAATTTGAATGTCACGCATTTATAAACTTGATGATGGTCACCATGTGCGCAATGAATCAGCAGCATTAAGTAGGCTAATCATTCCTAGAGAAAAGAAAATGTCTGCTAGCATTTCAAAAATCGTTTCTCTTTCTAGTGTGTAAATACATTCATATTTCTTATCAATTTTATTAAGTTCTCTCACCAGAGTTGTTATTTCTTTTCTTACATTTCCTCTTTTTATAACAAAATCTGGATCATTTAAACTACTCATAAATTTTTTAAATGCTAAATCGATCCCATTATATCCAGTTTTCGTTGAAATATCTAGATCAGCATCTAAATCGGTATTGAAAAAGTTGTTTTTGTGTTTTTCCAATACTTCAGCTAACGGCAGTTTGACTTTGTCTTTAAATTCAGGATAAATTTCATCAACTCGCAACTTAGCATAGTTATCATCAAAGGTTTCAAGTGTTAGACCATGCTCCCACCAATCAACAAGTCTAATAA
>JAITQU010000095.1 GCA_031288735.1 Christensenellaceae bacterium | reverse complement strand
CTTCACTTTTTTTGCTGTTATAAATTATAATCCTTATTCGAAATTAGCACCATTTTTAGCTATGTCTTTAAGGTCTTTTTTCACCCCTAAAAACGACAATTAATTATACAACTGACCCAAAAAAATTAAAACAAAAATAGAAGAAAAAAGGCTCTTCGCTATTTTGTGTGTGTAAGTATACAAAAAAGATGAAAATTATATACAGTTTAAGTTCCAAATTGGGTGTCCTCCTAATTTGTGTTTTTATTATACCTCCTCCTCCCCGATTTACACAAATTAATATACACTCCCAAGAAGAAACTAAACAAAATGGTGAAAAACTCTAAAGACGGGTTTATTCGCTGAAGCTGTGACGTTTTAGCCAAATATCATATAGCGTGTGAAAAATAATCAACTGATATTACATTTCTTGCTCAATGGCCACTTATAAAATATCTTATAAAATATGAAAAAAAGCCTACAAATAGTGCTATAATAGTAGGGGAAGAGATGTCTAACTCTGAGCGCACATACGGCATATCGAAATCACTGAGTCTAGCATATTCAAAAGAACTACTATAATCTAATAGTCTGCTAAAAGTGTAGCGATAATATTGAGGGTGATTGCATTGCATATAAAGATCTGATTTATCAACGATCAACAATGTTACAGTTACACTCTATCCATCTAGAAAATCAACAACTTTACTTAGCCAATATCTCTTTCAATTATTCGTTCTGTTATGAATATGGTTCCATTGTTGACGCTCCTATTATTTAACACTACTGATAATGTCGCTCCGACTAGTTATATCTTCAATTTCAATAGTGAGCTACAAAGCAAAGATCAACTCTAAAAGAACGCATTTTTGTTTGGTAGCACAATCTATAACATGACACTCTATGCAAATAATGAAGCGCAAACTATCGAATATGCCTTAACATTTGACTTAGCAGGTGGTATTTATTCATTTTAACCTTATGTGTGAAAAGTCTCCCGCCTCTATAGGCGGTGAAATGAATCACACACCTTGTTCGACCGTCCTATATTGACGCTTCGGAGAATTTGTGATAGAATCAGTGCACATAAGGGAGTGCTGATTTTCGAGTGGACTTGGATAGTAATAATCATGTGCTTCAAGATGTGCTATCACCTTGTGCTTGTTGTAAAGTATCGACTGAGTGTCATTCGATGCAACGTCAGCACGGCTAAAAGAAATCTTTGACTATATCTCCAGTCTACAAAATCACCCTTAGCAGTGGAATCACGACACGGACCATGCATACTTTTCAGGGCTGAGACAAAAGCGGAGATCAGCAAATTTATCAACGCAAAAAGAAGCAAAGTATCCGCATTGTAAAAAAAGAGTTCCCGCGAATACACAAAAGTCTTTGGAAAAAATATTTTTGAAGCCCGAGCTTTTGTTTGTTTGCGCTTCGGTGCTCCTATAGAAGTAATTAAACGATACATAAAAGCCAAGGAAAATGCATATGAATAAAGCGTTTCGATGAGACTTGCGCCAACAAACGCACAGTGCGAGCTGTTTTCAAAAACTTTTGAGTGTGCCGATTTGTCTATAACCGTAGGCTCTGAGATAAAATTACGTTATGACTCCACTAAGGAGTCGTTCTGCAACGCCTGCGCAATACAAAACCGAGTTTGAGTGGCTGAGGGAAGTGGATTCACTCGCACTGTCGAAGCGCAGTTACATCTAGAAGCGGCTTTCAAAAATTTCTTGTGATAAATCAATAGGCTTTCCACGGTTCAAAAGTAAGCACAAAGGGCACAACAGTTATACGACAAACCTTGCTTTCGGGAACATAGAGCTCGCAAGTTACTTGAAACTCCCGAAGTTAGGACGTGTCAGTGTAAAACAGCATCGGCATTCCCGCTGATTACAAGTTGAAATCAGGCAGTGTCACGGCTCCGTCTAGAAAGTATCACGCATCCATACTCTACGAGCATGAAATGACCGTTGAACCCATTAAGACTGTAAATGTTCTGGGGTTGGATTTTTCGATGCCCAACTACGTGGGCATCAATGGCGACAGCCGCGTAGCACGATTTTACCTGCGATCGCATAAAAACTCGCCAGAACAACGCAAGTTATCCCGCCGCAAGAAAAGTGGCAAGAATAGAGCAAAGCAGCGGAAAAAGTTGCGGATTCCACGCATATCTCGCTCAACGTAAAGACTTCCTGCGTCAGCAGAGGGGACGGATAGAACGATACGATGCTGTATGCATTGAGGACTTAAATATGCGGGGAATGGCGCAATCTCTGAATTTTCAAAAAAGCGTATCTGACACGGCTTTGGAATGTTTAGGTTTCCTCGGATACAAGTTGACGAAACGTGGAAAGTTCCTTGACGATTGATAAGTGGTTTCCGTCAAGTAAACTGTGTCATGTATGTGGCTATGTCAACGACAGACTGACATTAAGCGATTGTCGTGGACATGCGAAAGCTGTGGTGCCAATTATCATAGAGACATCAAACTAGCACGCAACATTCGGCGCGAAGGGCTTCGATTACTCACCTCATAGCGCATTACATCGAACCGTGGGACGCACGGGGGATAGCTTGGTAAAACATCCTGCCGCAAGTGGGAGTTCCCAAGAAGCCCCCGCCTCAAACGCCGTAGGCGTTAGGCGGCGGGAGTACGTCACTCTCTCAGACAAGGTAATAAAGGGAGTTGGTAGAAATTCTTAGTTAGTATACTAATGAAAAATTTGAGATAAAGTTAGAAACAGAGCAGAGGAGGCAGTGGATTCTAATATAATATAACTACAATTTACGCTAAATTGGAAAATGAAAAAGCAAAAACAACTTTCTTATCAATGGTGGATGTCACTAGCTGATAGTCAAAAGATTGAGCTGCTAAGACATTTGCTAATCCACCGCTCCTAAATTAATGATATACTAACAGTATCTTAACCTTGCCACCTATATAACCTGCCTGAGGCTAGAATAGTAAGTTTTTGCTGACATAAACGAAATTAAAGCGACACAGTCTACCTTCCCAGATGTGCTACTGCACTCATAGTGGCCTCTCATGGTAGTTTGTGTCGGTGTGGTAATAGATATCCTTAATAGTCAAAAAACGGGAGGTTTTATGGAAAAGCTAGTAAAACGCCTCATTTATTTGCTACCAGTTATAGCAATACTTGCTTTCTGCATGTTTTTTTCGATACTATTTGCAAATAATGGACAGGCAAACGCTGATGCTTTAGATTCAATAACTATCGAGGGCGCAGGTGGAGGCAGTGGTGCTCATGCAGGGGGGGTTGTCTATTACAACTCATACACATTTACGCTAACCTCACCTCTTAAAGTAGGCCATAGGTTTCAGTACAGTCTTGTTGAGTCAGAGCAAATAGATGCCCCAACCTGGATAGACTTTCCTGAAAATGCCAGCAGTGTCACTATATATGAGACTGTAAAAAACGCATCGATATCCTTTAGAATGGTGAACGGGGATGGCATCACTGTAGCCGAGTCTTCATATGAGCATAAAATTTTTATAGATTCAGCTCCAGAAATCACAAGTTTTATAGAGCCAGAATCTTATTTTCAAACCTCATACCAAGTAGGATTTAACCTAGGTGTGTCTTATGTAGGATATACCGTTGTAATAACAGATCCTACGTCCACACCAACCGTAATCTCGCCTGGAGTAACTGAATTTGCTGTTAATGAAAATGGTAACTACATCGTTACTATAACAAGTAATACTGGTGCAGTGAGGGATGCTGTATACAAGGCTACTAAAATTGATACAGAGATCCCAGCATTCACTGTTGTAGCACCGTTTGAAAAGGGATACAATCAGGTGTGGGGCACTGTTGCTACTTATGTAATATTAGCCCATGCTATTCCTGTTTCCGGCGTACGTTACTGGTGGTCACTAGATGCAAATAGTGTAGATAAGGTATTTGCGGAGGATGATGAAGACACAAAATGCGTCATTTCAGTATATCCTAAAACCAATAATGATATAATTAAATTTGGTGCCGTTAGTGGCTCTGGTGTGACCTATGAGTATGTAGCACCCAGTGCCGATATTTTTAAGTTTATCCCATGGGTAGACACTGAAGTCCCAACAATAGAGGTAAAGCAAAAAGGGGATCCAACTATTCTTTCTAGGGAAAAGGTCACCCTTGAAATTACCACAAGCAGAAACACGAGCGGTGTCAAAGTATGGTATGCAATAGAGGGTGAGCCTCCTGTAGAGCACACTAAGTCACAATTGGAAATATTCCGACCTGGCATATACAGATTCTATGCGGTGAGCGGAGCGGGGGAAGTTTCTGATGATTTTTATGTTGATGTAAAAAATCTCGACATCACCCTCCCTGAGCTCAAGCTGATAGTTCAAGACAATGATGTAACATCTCAGTCTGTCAAGATCTTTAACAAAAATGTTAAAGTTTCAGTTAAAGACCTTTCAAGTTCAAAGGTTACTCTTAATGAACGTGAGCTAGATGCTAAATTTGACGATGCAGGAAATATAACCTTTACAAAATCTGGTTTTTACACTGTTTTTGTCTACGATCTAGCTGGTAATGAGAGCAGTGTAACATTTGAGATAGATAAACCTAATGTCGCACTGATAGTCTGTTTATCAATTTTGACTGCAGGTGCTATTGGTGCATTCATATGGTTGATTTTGTCGAATATGAAAAAGGCAGCATCGATTAGAAGACTAGTAGGTAATAGTACAATATCAGACGAAAACAATAAATTCCTTATGTTTAAGAGAATAAGAAAAGGTGGTAAAAAAACATGAGATTACTTAAGTTTAGAGTAACAGATTTCCGTTCTATTATCGACAGTGGGTGGATCGATTGTGAAAACGTGACGGTTTTTGCAGGGGACAACGAGTCGGGAAAAACTACGCTATTTTTTGCACTTATGAAAATAATGCCACCTAACAGACTCGACATCCTACGTACAAGCCGTGCTGATATTTATCGCATAGCTGAAATTAATCTAAAGGCTGACGTCCCGATTGATCGTGCTGAGGAGTTATTACCTCGCATTGAAAGCACTACATTTGTAAGGGCAGAGCTTAGCATAGATGATAAGCTCAATATGCGAATCAAGGATATATACAAAGACTATGTAAAAAAAGATTCCTTAGTAATTGCAAGAACTTATAGTGGCAACTATGAAATTAGCTTAACTAGCGATATGCCAGTTGACATTAAAAAAAGTGTTGAGACTGAAATTTTACTAGCAATGCCAAGATTTCAATACTTCCATGAGGTTACAGAAGCGTCAAGTAATATTGATCTTTTAACCTTAGTGGACAAATTAAGTGGAAAGCTTAGTGATAACGTTTTAACCGCCGATGAAAGACGGTTTCGCCGACTTCTAAACTGCTTAGATATTTGGGAAAATAATCTTGAAAAATCCATATCCGAGGCTTGCGAGAAATTAAAGGTTGATGTCAAATCACTTGATTTTCGCAGGGTGCTCGAATTGGTCCCTCTCTTCCATAATCGTATTAAGCGTGGGTTCGAAAGACTAAACGAACAGTTTTTAGAATGCTGGGGTAAAGACGATACTTCAATAGGGTTTGAAAGCTATGATAGAGGAATAACTATAAAAATAATCGACCGCAAAACTGGAAAGCTTTATAACCTAGAAAATCGAAGCACTGGCTTTAGGCGCTTTTTTGCACACTTCCTTACTTTCTCAATCACTGGCCTTATGTCAAAAAATGATCATCATACAGTACTCATGTTTGACGAAGCTGGTGCGGCAATGCATTCAATAACGCAACGAAAGCTAGCTGAGTATTTCTTGAAAGCAGGGGAATGCGCGCAGGTTTTATACAATACCCATTCATCGTATATGATTCCTGTTAAGTATATGAACAATGTAAGGATCGTTTTTAAAGATGACTCTGGACATACAATAATAAGTCATGATTTAGTAATCAATGACGAGCGAAGTAACGAGCTCTCAATTTTCCCAGTCCAATCCTCACTAGGGCTATATGTTGCTGAGAAGTCTCTAGCAGGCTGTCTTCCTATAATAGTACTAAATGAGGAGGATGAATCCTACCTATCACTTATAAAAAATATTTTAATTTCAAAGGGAAAACTTAATACAATATATCAAACTCTAGTGTTTTCCACTGGAAAATCGGGTATTGATTCAATATGTGCAATGTTTAGTGATGGTGCAGACCTACCAGCCATTCTTTTAGCATCTGATAGTGAAGGGAATGAAATAAAAAAGCGACTTTTAGAAGGTAAATACAAGGCCTCACCTGAAAAGGTTAAATCCCTTTCTGATTATCTAAAGGGTGCTACTTATATTGAAGATATAATGCCGATAAATTATGTCGAAGTGTCTTCTAGATTATATATATCCGAGGTTTTAGATAAAAACATAGAGAGCGACAATGAAAAATTCTCTTTTTCTCAAAGTAAGAGTCTCATGGTGCAAATATTTGAGCATGCTCAGTCTAAGAATATAGAGTTACCAAAAAACTTCCGCTACGAGATTGCAAAGCGCACAAAGATTAATGTTATGTCGTTTTATAAGGATGTCCATATTCCATACAGGTATGTTGATAGCTGGACAAAAATCTGGAGAGATCTTATTAGGCTGTCAGAATAAAAATTATTGTGTAAAAAAAGGAGCGAGGATATCGCTCCTTTTATTTGAAAATTAGTTTCACAGCTTCTTTTCTGTAGTGATAACACTAGGTTTGGTTCAACAAAGTATAGGTGTTATAGAATCTTTTAACCACAATTAGCACCTAATATTCTAACCTGAAAAGCTTTTGGATTTGCAGTTTTCAGAATTTGTGCAATACATATCCTGATTGACAGTTTTTAAGGGAGCACCACAATATGGGCATACCCTTGGTGCCATAATTTTTGTAGCATCTTCTGTCTGCCTTTGACTACTAGTTATTTTATAACTATCACCAAAACACTTAACAGTGACTAAATCACCAACTCTGATATCAATATTCTCCATGTCAATTTCTGATATTGCGGCAAACTCTACTTTTTTCCCTCCTACTTCAATGCTGTCAAATATTCCTATTGCTGTAAGCTTTGAATCTGGCATAATCTGCCAGACGAAGTCTTTTAGCGTTGTTGTTATTTCTGTATTGCAAATTCCTAATGTTTGAAGGTTCTTAATAGTCAAACGATTGGACGGAGTAGAAATATATTTCATCAAATTAACTATCTCATCCTCATTAAATATTTCTAATTTTATTAATTCATCAAACCAAGCATTGACGAAATTGTCTAAAGTCCCATACCTTTGTGCCAAGATATTAGACTCTTTTTCTTTTATTCCAAATATCCCTAGCGCATAAATGAATTGCGCAAGCGATGCATTTTTTGATTCTTTAATGGCATCAACTAGTGCTTTAGCACTTGTTTCGGTAATGCCATCAATTTTTTTAAGATCCTCAATAGAGAGAGTATATAATTCGTCGAAACTCTTTATGTTTGACTTCAAGATTAATTCTATTGTCTTTTTATTGAATCCTTTAATATTCATACCTAACCGAGATCCAAATCGCTCTAGACATTCGAAAGAAAGACTTCCATCTTTTTCATTACCGCTGACGTTACGACAAACACCTAGAGCTAATAATCTTTTGATGCACAAACGATTGTTTTCGTTAGAAACAAATTGCATAATGCTATTAACTGTTTCGTTGTTAAACTCGCCACAGTTAGCTAACTCATCAAACCAGGTGTCAAATAAATTATCTATAGAACCATAATGATTTGATAAAATCTTTGACTCCATTTCTCCTACTCCTAATATTTTAAAGGAGCGTATAAATCTATCAAGCGTAGTGTTTTTAGATTCCTCTATTGATTTAAGCATTCTTTTCAAATTTTCGCTATTTATCTCAGAAATTTTCCAGAAATCAGTTTCCTTTAATCTGTATATGTCAACGATTGTTCTAACATCCACTCTTTCGTATAGAAGCTTAGCCATTTCCTCAGTCAGCGCAAAAATATTCATGCAACTCTCAGATCCAAAATGGGTTAGCCATTTAATGAAGTCAATTTTTGTTTCATTAGCATCAGTGTTAGCGCAAATGCCTAGGCAAGACAGTTTTTCAATTGCAATACGGTTTTTCTCATTAGAAATGTACTCAATAAAGTTATTTGCGGACTTTTCACCAAACTTGTCAAGACTAAGGAGCTCACCGTATTCTGCTTTCAATAAACCACTTGTTGATTTGTATTTTTGCGCTAGGTCCTTTGCCGCTTTTCCACCTATGCCAGGAATGCCTAGTGCATATATGAATTTTGAAAGTGCGACTTTTTTAGATTCATTTATTGCACTTACCATCTTGGTAGCACCTTTATTGCTAAATCCATCAAGTTTCAAGAGATCGGCTACTTTAATCCTATAGAGATCTACGATAGATCTTACATTTAATTCTCTGTATATTAATCCTGCAGTTTTTTCACTAAAACCGTTGATGTCCATACACGATACAGAGGCAAAATGCACCAAAGTAGCAATAATGGTTTCTGGACAATTTTCAGGATTTGTGCAATATATGAAATCGCTTTCGCTTGTGACATTAGCATTACACGATGGGCAAACTCTTGGTATTTCAATTTCCTTGCTCTGCTCTGTATGCGTGCAAACACCCATAATTTGTGGAATAACATCATTTGCTCGCCGAACCAGGATGCGACTGTTTAGTTTTAAATCTTTTTTCTTAATGTCAGCTATATTGTTAAGTGATGCGTTCTGTATAGTTACACCATCAAAATTAACTGGATCAAAAACTGCTACTGGATTTATTCTTGATGTCCTAGAAACCTTCCATACTACAGCAGTCAAGGTAGTAGTTAACTCGCTTGCCTTAAACTTATATGCAATCGACCACTTGGGAAATTTTTCAGTGTATCCAATTTTGGCACGCGGGCCCACTGGATTCAATTTTAAAACAGCACCGTCAATTAAAAAATCTAAATTTTTGCGTGCTCTCTCTACATCATTTAAAACGATTTTTGCTTCACTAATGTTATGAACTACTGCTAGCGGTTTTTCCACATAGAAACCATTCGAAGTAAGAAACTCTAGCATTTCGAGCTGAGAGTTGATATTTAATTCGCAGTAGCTTACATTGTAGGCAAAAAATGATAGTTTGCGTTTTTCAGTATTTTTAGGATCAATATTACGAATAGCCCCAGCGGCCGCATTTCTAGGATTCTTTAAAGGAACCGCTGCACTACTATTGTATCTGTTAAAAGCACTAAGTCTCATTATGGCCTCGCCTTGAATTTCAACTCGACCCTTGTATTTGATCTTAAGTGGTATTGAATCAATTGTCTTTACTTGCGCTGTAACATTTTCGCCAACCTCACCATCACCACGCGTGGCACCTAAAACTAGTTCCCCTTTATCATAGATTAGCGACAGTGTAAGTCCATCAAACTTGTATTCAACTACAAACTCTTGACTTGGGCTTTTCGTATCCTTTCCAATGCGCTCAAAAAAATTAGCTAATTCGTCAAACGATTGTGCCTTATCTAGTGAATACAATTTGCTTCTATGCTGGTAAGGTTTAAAGCCGTCAAGAATTTTTCCACCAACTCGCAAAGTAGGCGAATTTTTAAACTGAATACGCTTGGTTTTTTCTAGTTTCGAAAGCTCAGTATAAAGTTTATCATACTCCGCATCTGAAACAAGAGGAGCATCTTTATCATAATAACTAGCGTTATGCTTGTTTATTTCCTCAATAAGTTCCATCATTCTACTGATACTAGCAAAGTTTTTTGCATTCTCATCTTTTATTGGTAGTGCACTAATTCTTTTAATGAAATAACTTAATTTTTTGGGCTTATCAATTGAATACATTTTATACCTCTTGTAATTTTTATTTTTTTGATTTGGACAGAATGCAAATGTCAAATTTACTAAATTTACCCTTATGTGTGAAAAGTCTCCCGCCTCTATAGGCGGTGAGATGAAGGCACACCTTGTTCGACCGTCCTGTATTGACCCTTTGAGAATTTGTGATAGAATCAGTGCATATTAAGGAGGTCTGATTTTCGAGAGGACTTGGATAGTAATAATCATTCGTCGAATGGCTTCGATTACTGACCTCATAGCGCTTTACATCGAACCGTGGGACGCACGGGGATAGCTTGGTAAACATCTTGCCGTAAGGGGAAGTTCCAAGGAAGACACCGACTCAAACGCCGTAGGCGTTAGTCGACGGGAGTATCACTAAATTATATTAGCTCTAACGGCGCGACTGCCAATTTAAATTTTTTAACACCTAATTCTTGAAATAGTACGCTTGCTGTTATATCAGCTCCAGATCCATACACAACAATTATTTTTCCTTCGCCATAAGTAGGATGTTTAACTCTTGCGCCATTTGTAAAGCTTAAAATATCTTTTTCTTGCACATCAGTTTTCTTGTATGAGTTAACTATTTGTTGAACTGAAATTTCATTTTTCGTTGTATCAGTCTTTTTATAACTTTCCACTCCGCTTTGTGTTTTGGTTATGCTTTCGTTTATGATGTTATGCTTTTTGGCATATTCAGCATAAGCGTTAACGTTTCTTGCACCTTTTGCTTCTCTTATAAACCGTGACGGCAGTGCATAGACAACATTATCACCTCGCATACGGCTTGTAGCATTTGTAATATATAGTTTTTCCCGTGCTCTCGTGATAGCTACATACATCAACCTTCTTTCCTCTTCAACATTGTTTTTTTCTTTTGACTGATATGAGGGGAAAATATCTTCCTCACAAGCAACTATGAAAACTACTTTAAATTCTAAGCCTTTTGCGGAATGCATAGTAGTGATAGTTGCAAACTCACATTCATCAACATTCCCACCATGTCTTTCGGATGCTAAAACTGTTGATTGCAAAAACTCCTCTATACTTGACGATGGATACTCATTACTGTATTCCTCAACGTGCTGCAAGAATTGCTTAATATTATCCCATTTATCGTCCTCTTTGTCTTCCTTTTTCATTGCCATGTAGACTTCCTCAAGTCCTATTTTAGACACTACATATTTGACAAATGAAGATATGTCCATATCCTTATGCGTAGTAAAGTCTAAAATAAGATTGCCAAAATCCAAAACACCTTTTAATGGTTTCCCGCTTAATATGTTTGCTGATTGAATGTTAAAAACAACCTCCAATAGATCCTTCGAGTTATCCTGAGCATATTTAACTAATTTATTAAAAGAAACCTCACCTATACCACGGTGCGGAAAGTTGATTATTCGCTCTATAGCAACAGCATCGCGAGGGTTGCATATTATTCTTAAATATGCAAGCAAGTTTTTAATTTCTGCGCGATCAAAGAACTTATGGCCACCATAAAAATTATATGATATTCTTAAATCTGCAAAACAATTTTCAAAATGTCGACTTAGCGAGCTAGCACGTATAAGTATAGCGAAATCGTTATATGAATAATTAAATCTTCGCTTCAAGGACGCTATTTCTCCAATAACCCATTCGGCTTCGTTTCTCTCTGACCAAAAATTTCTAAATTCGACATCATCACCTATTTTAATCTCTGTGTACAGATTTTTATCATGCCTAGCTTTGTTGTTACTTATTACATTATTTGCAGCTTCAAGTATTTTTTCGGTCGAGCGATAATTTCTTAAAAGCTTGTGCACATTTGCTCCAGGAAAAATCTTGTCAAAGTTTAAAATATTTTCTAGTACAGATCCACGCCACCCATAGATACTCTGATCATCATCACCTACAACAAACAAATTCCCATATTTACCAGCCAGTTTTTTTACAATATCAAACTGCACTGCATTGGTATCTTGAAATTCATCAACATGTATGTATTGAAATCGCTCCTGGTATTTACTTAAAGCCTCTGGGAAATTATTAAATAGCTCATCTGTTTTATACAATAAATCATCAAAATCCATTGCGTTTAGTTGTAGTAAGGTTTCATTATAATTATTAAAGAGCTCAAATATTTCTCGGTTATATTCAAAATCATTATCCTCAATAAAATACTGCGCTGGTGTTAGCCCCCTGCTTTTTGCCTTAGAAATATGATTTATTACTGTCTCGGGTTTTAGATCATCATCATAGTCAAACTCTCGCAACAACTTCTTGACTATTCTTAAAACATCATTTTGGTCAAGGATACTAAAATTTCTATCGTATCCTAATTTTGTACATTGATCTCTTAGAATAGTACAACAAAGGCTATGAAATGTAGAAACAAATACGCGATTGTCTTCGCCTAGCATTTTATTTAATCTTTCGCGCATTTCATTTGTTGCCTTGTTTGTAAATGTTATAGCTAATATTCTATATTGTGAAATCCCCTTAGACATCACAAGATGCGCTACTCTATGTGTAAGTACACGAGTTTTTCCTGAGCCAGCCCCAGCTAGAACTAGCACTGGACCTTCTGTGTCCTCAACGGCACAGCGTTGTGCACTATTAAGCATATCAATATTAAAATCCATCAAACACCTTCCCATGCGTGTGGCAAAAAGTGATCGCTAAACGTTTTTATCGCAAACGTATCAGACATCCCAGCAATGTAGTCAGTTATGAATATAGCAGTATCCTTTGCATGTATTTTGTATACATCAGGTACTTCGTGTGGATTTATCAAAAAATAATTGTAAAGAGCTTCTATTAAACGATCCGCTTTTATTTCCTCAGTCTTAGCCTCCGATTCTGAAAAATAAACTCTATCAAACATGAATTTTCTTAGTTGCATTAGTGCATCTCTATATAGGTCGCTCTGCACTACTTTATCATTTCCATAACTCATATTGACTATATCTGACACAAATTTATCAATCATATTGCCACGCTTGTTTCCTAATAGTTCAATAATGTTTTGTGGCAAATCTGATTCCTTAATTACTCCTGCGCGTATAGCATCATCTATATCGTGATTTATGTATGCAATTCTATCTGAAAAATTAACGACCATTCCTTCGAGTGTATTTGGAGTTGTTGATAGACAATGATTTAGTATGCCATCTCGCACTTCGAATGTTAAATTAAGTCCCTTGCCTTCGTTTTCTAATTTTTCTACCACTCTTAAGCTTTGCTCATTGTGACGGAAATGCCCAGTCAATTTATTAAGAACTTTTTCTCCAGCATGCCCAAACGGAGTATGTCCTAGATCGTGTCCTAGAGCAATCGCCTCTGTTAGATCCTCATTCAATCTTAAAGCTCGTGATAGAGTTCTCGCTATTTGCGTAACCTCAAGTGTGTGTGTTAATCGTGTTCTATAATGGTCACCATTAGGTGACAAAAAGACTTGTGTTTTGTGTTTAAGTCTTCTAAACGATTTACAGTGTAAAATTCTATCCCTGTCGCGCTGAAATTCCGTGCGAAGAGGACATGGACTTAGAAAATTTTGTCTTCCTAAGCTTTTCGAACTGCGGGTTGCATGTGGTGATAAAAATTTATCTTCGTAATCAAGATAATCAGCTTTGATACGCTCATTGACCTGTAGCTCTGAGTGTCTTTCCATATTCACATACGACTCCTTTATTCATCATTAATATTTTCTAGCGACTATAATAAATAGTAAAAAGCACCTTTACTATTTAATTAGAAACTTTTAAAATATCTAAATTTATATTTTTTAAAAAAAGCTAGTTTAGCACATCTAGTAAACATGTTGTGCTTTTACCTTTTTCACTCCTTTTTAAAATATATTTTTGTTTAGCTGATATTCTTTATACTCCATGTTGTTAGTTTTTATATCGACTAAAAATTCATAGTTTAGTTTTGAATATGCTTCTAAAAAGCACCATGTTTTTTAAGTTTTTAGTGGTATTAATTAATTAATTAATTTTAATAATCTAAGAAATGAAAACTTGCTTTTAGAGCACATAATCGATTTAATTTTCATCAAACAATATTGGTACATTTTAAATTAAACACTAATAAATTATTATGCTTTACTCAAATCCACTAGCCGTTTAGCTATGCGATTTTATAAGGGTTTTAGTATCGTGAAAAAATACTTAAAATCCTAGTAGAGTATATTTTAGTTATCTAGCTCTGCTCTAAATACGCTATTTTAGCTGCAGTACAAAACACTTTCATTGCAATTGGAAGATCGCTAATTGGTGGCAAGGTTGGAGCTATGCGTACATTTGAATCATTAGGATCTTGCATATAAGGAAATGTACTGCCAGCTGGAGTGAATATCACGCCAGCACTTTTAGCTAGTTCTATCGTGCGTTTTGCGGTGTTTTTAAACAAGTCGCAGCTTATGAAATATCCACCTTGGGGAATATTCCAATTTGCAATCCCAGTGCTAGCTAACTCCGTTTTTAATATTTCAAGTACAGCTTCAAATTTGGGTCTAATTATTGCCGCATGTTTTTTCATATGCTCTAATATGTTATTAGCTTTTTTAAAATATAGAAAATGCGCATACTGATTGATTTTATCATATCCTATTGTTTGGATAGACATTTTTTCCTTGAGACTAGAAATGTTTTTAACACTGCTTGCAATAAAAGCAACACCTCCGCCAGCAAAAGTAATCTTACTAGTTGATCCGAAAATATATATCATGTCTTCATTACCAAATTTCTTTGCCTCTTTAAGTATATTTAGTAGTTTAACATCATCATCTACAATGGAGTGAATCATGTATGCATTATCCCAGTAAATACGAAAATCGCTTTGAGCTGGCTTGAGTTTAGCTAGACGCTTGACTACTGAGTCGCTATATACAATGCCCTGTGGGTTAGAATATTTAGGAACGCACCAGATGCCTTTTACACTTGGATCTTTAATTTTTTCTTCTATTATGTCCATATCGGGGCCGTCTGAATTCATTGGAACATTTATCATTTCAATGCCAAACGCTTCAGTAATTGCAAAATGCCTATCGTAACCAGGCACTGGACACAACCATTTGATGCTCCCTTGCTGATTAAGTGGTTTGTTACCTAGTATCCCAAACTGCATTGCTTTTTGTAATGTATCATACATTATATTTAAGCTCGAGTTGCCACAAATTATTAGCTCAGACTGCTCTACCTCTAGTAAGGTACAAAAAATATCTTTCAATTCGCTGATGCCATCAATAATGCCATAATTCCTGTAATCCTGTGCTTTATTTAAACTACTAGATGAATTCAACACATCTAATAGGCCCATAGATAAATCTAGCTGCTCTTTGCATGGTTTTCCGCGCGACATATCAAGTTTTAGGCCTTTACTCTTGTAATTTTCAAGACTTTCACTCTCTTTAATAAGTAATGCTTTTTTTTCACTTTCAGATAGATTGATATACATCTTATACCTCTTTATTTAATTATTGATTTTCGCTGTTTTTTCTAAAAATTAACTTTATTGGTGTCCCTGAAAATTCGAATGCCTTCCTTATTGCATTTTCAAGATATCTCTTGTATGAAAAATGGAGTATCTCTGGTTCATTAACAAAGAAAACAAATGTAGGTGGCTTAACTGCTACATGTGTTGCGTAATATATTTTGAGCTTTACACCGTTTTTATGTGGTGGCTCATTTGTAGCTAACGCATCACCTATTACATCGTTTAATATGCCTGTTGCAATTCTACGAGTTGCATTTTCAAATACAGTATTTACAGATTCTATAATCATCCCAATACGCTGTCCTGTCAATGCGCTAACATACACACTGCGAAGATAATTCATGTATTTTAGCTCCTCGCTTAGCTTTTTTTCATACCTTGTCATTGTATTGTTATCTTTTTCTATTATATCCCATTTGTTAACGACGAGAACTGAGGCTTTTTTTTCATTGTGACTTAGTCCACAAATTTTTATATCCTGCTCAGTGATATTTTCCTTAGCATCAATTACTATAAGGACAACGTCCGCTCGCTTAATCGCACCTATTGCACGCAAAACACTATAATACTCTAAATCTTCATCTACCTTGCTCTTTTTTCGTATTCCAGCAGTATCAATGATGACATATCGCTTTCCATTTAATGTAAAGGGAGTATCTATTGCATCCCGCGTCGTGCCGCTAATATCGCTTACAATAACCCTTTCATATCCTAAAATTTTATTTACGAGTGACGATTTGCCGACATTTGGTCTCCCAACAACCGCAATTGAGATTGCACTCTCATCACTATCTTGAATTTCACTTCTGGCCCCAAAATGCACTGTTATTGCATCTAAGACATCACCTATTCCTCTCCCATGCTCTGAAGAAATTGGAAATGGATTACCTAAGCATAGCGAGTAGAAATCATAAATTCCACTATCATCTGGTCCGTCTATCTTGTTTACAACTAAAACTATTGGTTTGTTTGATTTTCTAAGATATTCACCTACTTCATAATCATCAGATGTAATTCCTATTTTGCCATCAACCATGAACAGCACAACGTCAGCCATTTCAATTGCAATTTCAGCCTGTTTTTTTACATGCTTAGATATTTGATCATCTGGAATGGACTCAATACCGCCAGTGTCTATTATAGTAAAAGCGTGCCCACACCATTCGGTGTCTGCATATAATCTATCCCTCGTCACTCCAGGTATGTTATTTACTATGCTTAAACGCTGTCCTACCATTCTGTTAAAAAAAGTGGATTTCCCAACATTAGGTCTTCCAACTATTGCCACTAATTTATTCATTTTTCTTTCTTTGCTCCATGTAATTACAAAAGTTCTCCTAACTTTTTCTATTTTTTAAATGCTCAATTTTAATCCATATTAATGAGCTATTGGTTTATTTAAAAAAGCTAGATTTTTTCTTTAAGTTTTAATTAATAATTGAGACTAAATCATATATTTTTTATTTTTAGTTTATACATTTAAAAGTAAAATCTCGTTTCAGTTTTTTAAATAGACTAATCTCTTTTCCCTACAAATTAAATATTTATTAATAGTCTACTATCATTTTAATCAACTGAAGACAAGGAACTCAAGTCTCTTTATAGATTTAGTAATGCTAGTTTTGATGGTGCTTTAGACTAGTGCAATCTTAGTATCTAATTTAAATTTCGTTTACGTGGTTTATTATTTTCTTAAATTTAATACCATACAACGTCGGACGGCCTTTGCTTTCTCTCTTATCTACACGTATTCGTTCGCTTTCTAGAACCTGAAGCTCATTTCCATGAGTTATAATAGCTATTTCACATGGTTGAGTAATTTTTGTTGCAAACACCACTGATTCCGTCTCAAGTAGGTCAATTATTTTTACCCCTTTTCGATTACGTTGCACTGAATCAAACTCCTTTGCCGATACTTTTTTAGCATATCCTTTTGAACTAATAACCGCTATTTCTTCCATTTGATCATCATTTGTAGCATTATTCGAGATTTGACCTGCAAATATCACACTCGCACCACTATTTAGTTTAGCACCCGCCACTCCACCAGCACTCCTGCCTTGAATTGGATATTCATTAGTCACAGTGTTTACTGCTAATCCATCACTAGTTACGAATATAATTGTTGCCCCTTCTAGTGCCAGTTCGACGGAAATGATTTCGTCTCCATCCTGCAAAGCTACCACATCATAAACATCACGATTAACAATACAATTTTTCAACCACATCGACTTAACTAGCCCAAACTTAGTGTAGAAATAGAGTTTTTTGCTAGATGCCTCATTTTCATTAAAGGATAAGATCGAAACTGCTTTTTCAGTATTTACAGCATCTAGGAAGAGACTTTTAAGTTGTGTGCCGCTATCAGTCCATCGTTTTTCCTTGAAAGTTTCAAAATCAGGCTTATAGCAATTTCCCTTATTACCAAATATTAGAGTTGTGCTATCGACCTCTATTTTTACTACCGCTCTCGATATTGCATCTGCTCCACCAGCCAGCACGCCTCTATCTCCAGCGGCAAAGCTCCTACTGGTCATGAATTTAATACCACCATTTGCATCAATTGAAACTATTCCTCGCTTGGTTATGCGCACTGTAGGATTAAATGCCTTATTGGATTCAACGACTTCTTCAAAAGTACCCACTATGGTAGTTTGTCTAGGTGATGGAAATCTGTCTCTAATCTCAATTAATTCGTTCTTTACGACATTTAATTGTTCTTTTTCTGATAAAAGTATTTTTGATAGTTTGTTAATGCTCGTCTTGAGCTCCTTTAACTCCCTATCAAACTTGCCAACGTCTAGTTTGTTGATGTTACCTAGTTGCAATACTAGTATAGCTTCGGATTGCTCGGCGGTGATCTCAAATCTTTCAATTAATCGTTGCTTTGCCTCAGGTCTAGTATCCGAACTCCGTATTATGCGTATTACCTCATCAATATCAGGAATGACTTTCTTAAAACCCTCTAGTATGTGAGCACGTTTTCTTGCAATATTGATATCATGCTCGCTACGTTTGTATATAATTTTGCGCTGGAATTCGAGATAACATTTAAGTATATCCATAAGACCTAATTGCTTTGGCTTGCCATCAGCAATCGCAACCATGTTTACATTAAAATTACACTCTAGATCAGTTTTAGATAGCAAATAGTCTAATATTTTTTCAGGATTTTCCCCCTTTCGTAGTCGAATAACAATTCTCATCCCAGTGCGATCAGATTCGTCAACCACATCGGTAATCCCGCCTAATATTTCTTTCTGTGTTTCCTTTAAATCAAATATTCTTTTTTGCAAAGACTCTTTATTGACATTATATGGTATTTCAGTCACTACTATGTCCTGTTTCCCACCATCAACATTTTCTATAGTTGTCTTAGCCCGCAATCTTACACGCCCACGGCCAGTTTGATATGTTTCAAGAATGGATTCATTGTTTAACATGTAGGCGCCTGTAGGAAAATCTGGGCCCTTAATAATAGTTACCATTTCCTCAAGTGTAATTTTAGGATTTTCTATCATTGCTACGCAACCATCAATTACCTCAGTTAAATTATGTGGTGGTATATTTGTTGCAAGACCTATCGCTATCCCTGTCGCACCGTTAACTAATAGGTTTGGAAATCTACCTGGCAATACATCAGGTTCATCAAGTGTGTCATCAAAATTTTTATTCCACTTTACAGTATCTTTGTCAAGATCTCGAAGAAGCTCCATTGCTAACTTTTCAAGACGCACTTCTGTATATCGCATGGCAGCGGCCGAATCACCATCAATTGATCCAAAATTGCCATGCCCATCTACAAGAGGCATACGCATATTGAAATCCTGTGCCATTCTAACCATCGCATCATAAACAGACGAATCTCCATGTGGATGATATTTACCTAGACATTCACCTACAACACGAGCTGATTTTTTATATGGCGTATCAGGACGCATGTGCATATCATTCATTGCGTAAAGAATTCGTCTTTGAACTGGTTTTAAGCCATCCTCAACACGTGGGAGTGCCCTATCAAGAATGATGTACTCGCTGTATGGCATCATTGCATCAGGGAGTACTCTCTCTATCGGTCTTTCAATAATATTTTCTTTAAAATCCAATGGCGCATCGGATGATTTAGGTTTAGCCACGAACAAGCATCCTCCAGTTTTGGCTTTTTTATATCGGAGTGCTAAACCTAGCACCCACTAAGATTGACTAAAATATGCGAACTAAAAAAATAAAATTTTGTTTAACTGAGAAGAAATCTATTTAGTTTGTGCATTAAGTTTATGTATTCATTTTCATTTATATAGTTTCAACTCAAATCTTGATCCAATGTAGTTTTAAATTTTTTTCTTACTTTGTCTTTTAGGAATCATTACAAACGTTGCATCCACTATACAACCTTTATGTGCAACGATGCCGGCTTCCTTTATCATTTTATCAAGCATATCAAACAACTCATCATAGACACCAAGTGCTTTAAGTGTTTTTTTAAACTCCCATATTGTTGCAGCATCAGGTATTTTATCGTGAATATCTAGTCCTAAAAAGCGAGTGAAATCCAAACGGTTGCATATTGCATTCTGTGCACCAGCATCTGAGAGTGTATACCACTTCTGAAGATTAATAATTTTAAACATTAATAGTGAGTCGTATGGTGGCCTACCTACATTAGTTGTTTCTCTATGTATTGCCTTTTCAATAATCTCTCTAAAAACGTCCCAATTTATGATTTTGTTTAATTTAACTAATGGCTCTCCATTCTGATCCATTAAGTTATATCGAGCTTGTGCAAAGCCTGCAATTAACGACTCCATAATAAGTTGATCCTCTTTAAACTAAACTAACTATATTGTAGCACAATATAAGGTCTAAATCACAGCATTAGCATTCCTTTGTGTTTGTTTTATAAATTGTGGTTACTGTTCACACCCCATATGGAAAACATGGTCCATGTCCATCCTTTGCATGATATTTGTTAAAAAGATCAGCACTTTAGCGGGAACGACACAGCAATAGTCGTTTCATATTTAAAAAAGCTCTTTTAAATGGCAATTTAATAAATGCGCCTTGCCTTTATCAACATTATTATTAATTCAGTTGTGGTGTGAACATTAACAAATTGTGTATTAATTGAATTATTATCCGTCTTTTAACTTAAGGATTTTTTTAAAAGTAAGCCTTTGTTCCTATTTTGTTTTTATGGCTTTTCAATGAATCAAAAATTGAATTAATATGAAAGATGAGCTTAACTACTAAATTTTTCAGCAAAAAGATCAAGTTTGTTAAAGTTTGCGTTTTCATTTATATATGCTTTTCGCATCTCGACATCATCGCCCATAAGAGTTGAAATAATAAGGTCGGCCTCCGCCGCATCATCTACAGTCACTCGTAGTAACGTGCGTTTTTTAGGGTCTAGTGTTGTATCCCATAATTGCTCTGGATTCATCTCACCTAATCCTTTATATCGTTGCAATGAATAACCAGATTTCAATTCAGTTATCATTTTTTCAAGCTCAATATCATCGTATGCATAACGCGATACGCCTTTTTTCTCTACCTTGTAAAGAGGCGGCATGCCTATATATACATGGCCATCACATAGAAGCTGACGCATATAGCGGTAGAAAAACGTTAATAAAATTGCACGAATGTGTGCTCCATCTTGATCAGCATCTGCAAGGATGATAACTTTATCATATTTCAATTCCGATATGCTAAATTCCTTATCATAGTCAGTGCCAAGCGCATAAATAATCGTGCGGATCTCTTCATTTGCAATTATTTGCTCCTTTCGCTTTTTTTCAGCATTTATAGGCTTTCCGCGTAATGGAAGTACAGCCTGAAAGCTTCTATCACGTCCCTGCTTTGCAGAACCACCTGCTGAGTCACCTTCAACAATAAAGAGTTCATTGATATCAGCATTCTTGCCAGAGCATGCACTAAATTTCCCTACAAGAACCGACCCGGTCATAGCGTTTTTTTGTCTTTGTGCATCCTTGGCCCGCTTTTCAGCCTCTCTTACCTTGCTTGCATTTATCCCCGCTTTGACTATCAAATTTGCAATATCCTTATTTCTACTATCATTTAGAAACAAATCTAGTCGCTCTGACACTATACTTTCAACAATACCCTTAACCTCAGGATTCCCTAATTTGGTCTTGGTTTGTCCTTCGAATTGGATATTTTGCATTCGTATACTTACAATTGCAGTCATGCCGTCACGATAATCATCACCTATGACATTGGCATCCTTAGCCTTTAGTAGATTGTTTTTTCTGGCATATTCATTTAAACATTTTGTCATTGCTGATTTAAAGCCTGTCTCATGCGTTCCACCCTCTGTTGTGGGTATGTTATTAACGTATGATATTATTGTCTCACCATAGTTTGTTGTGTATTGTACAGCAACCTCTAATTCGAAATTTTCGGTTTTTCCATCAAGGTAGATAACCTTTGGTGATTGCTTTGTTTTTGCCTCGTTAATATGATTTACAAAATCTACCAATCCACCCTTGAAATAGAATTCAACTTTTTTGGGTTTTCCATTCTCATCTAAGGCTCGTTTATCCTCTAGACACAAGGTGATTCCCTTATTTAAGAATGCTAGCTCTCTAAGTCGTTGCCTAACAGTTGCAAAACTCAAGACTTCGTTGACAAAAACATCCCTGTCAGGCATAAATGTAACCTTCGTTCCACGTTTTTTGGTTTTTTTAACGTTATGGAGTGGCGTTTTCAAAACACCACTTTTAATTTTCTTGCCCACGCGTGGACTATGAAATTCTATTCGATACTCCTCTCCATCCTTATAAATATCAACATTTAGCCATTCCGACAGCGCATTGGTTACAGAAGCACCTACTCCATGTAATCCACCACTAAATTTGTATTCGGCATTATCAAACTTGCCACCAGCATGTAGAATAGTAAAAACTAATTCCACTCCTGTTTTTTTGTGTTTTTTGTTTATATCGACTGGTATGCCACGACCGTTATCCTCAACGGATACAGAATTATCCTCATAAATAACAACGTTGATTGTGTCAGCATACCCATTTGCGGCCTCGTCCATTGCATTGTCAACAATTTCCCACAAAATATGATGGAGTCCTTTTGCACCAGTTGTGCCTATGTACATACCAGGTCTAAGACGAACAGCCTCTAGGCCCTCTAGTACTATGATATTTTGCGCATCATATTTTTCTGCCATTTTTGCTCCTTTATGCCAATCTACATCGCCTAAAAGCTTTGTGTAAACTAGCTAGTTCTAAAAAACGAAAGCTGTTTTTTTAAACCCTTTTAAAAGGTAATTCCATTTACCTAATATTATCATTAATACAGTTTGTAGTCAATTACTAGATCTTTCTAGTTCTTATTTACTTCTAAGCTTGCTCTTTTTTAGCTCCTCTAGTAATACTTTAAGCTCATTTTCGTTTATGTCATTAATACCAAAGCCATCACTATCTCTTAAGACATCATCCGTTTCTTCTATGAATGCATACCTACTAAGATTATGAGCAATCTCATTATATTTGTTATCTGAATGCCCTTTAGTTTCAACAAATTCGATGTCAATTATGTCTTTAAGCTGGCAGATAAAATTTTGAAAATATAGTGATAATGGTGTTTTAGCACTCCACTCCGCCGATGCCCACTGTCTTAGATTAGGACATTCATGAAAGATGCTTACTTTATCATATTTGTTTTTTATTGCCCACCATAATGCTACAATAACACCAAAAGCCTCACCTGCTATATTCCTAGACGTTAGGAATTCATTATTATTTCCTTTGCCACACAATTCAATCGTATCAGAGTCACTTAATACAATAACAGCACCATAGCTGTAAAAGAAAGTTACATTATCAAAACTGCCATCAGTATAGATACAAATTTTTCCAAGACTTAGCCTGGGAAAAATATCGTTTTCGAAGATAAAATCCTTACCTGTCAAATAAGCTTTGGCAGCAATCTCGGTTTTAAACGACTTGTATTCAGGATGCAGATATCCTTTTATTGCTAGCTGACATTCGGGCCAAGTTTTGAATACACCTCTGTGAATGCCTTTTTTTACAGCATAAAATTTTCGATTACTTTCATCAACATTATCAACATAATTAAGGAAAGCGTCAGCCTCTTCCTCGGTGACAAACGACTTGTACTCAGCACCCGAAAAGCCGTTCGTGGCATTTAGGCAATCCTCCCATTTGTAGAATATTCCTTTTTGATGTCCCTTCCTTACAGCATAGAACTTGCCTTTTTTCATGGGTTTCGCCTCATAACTAAAAATTATACAAGAAATTTTTGAGTTTTTAACTATTTACTTAATTTTAACAAATTGCATATACACTGTCAAGCACATATTAAATGCGTTACTATATGGTCAAATGCTTTAAATTTTAACATGGATATGTGTATTTGTTAAATTTTAAGTGAATTTTTACTTTTTAGTCCCTCTCAACTTGAATTTAAAGTTAATTAACTTGATTTTAGTTGTAATAAATATTATTATAATTTTAAGTTAAGTTTCGACCTATACAGTATTGTTTTAAAATTAGAATGCTATTAAATCGATCTAGGGAAACATAGATTAGCTTTTAGGGAAGATGTCGGTAAAGATGATTGAAAATGTCAAGAACACAAAAAAAATGTATAATGAAATTTTTAGTAACTACATTTTGCCAGCTGAAACTGTAAAAAAAGTTCAAGCAACTCTTCTTATGATGTTGAAGGATTTAGACTATGTGTGTCGAAAACACAATATTATCTACATGCTTTCTGGTGGTAGTTGCCTAGGCGCTATAAGACATAAAGGGTTCATTCCGTGGGATGATGATGTCGATGTTATTATTTACCACAATGATATGACGCGATTGTGCAATGCGTTTTTAGCTGAATTTCCTAAAAAATATACTGCAGTTCCACCGTATACTACAAAATCACCGCACAGAATGTTTAAAATTTTTCTCAACAACTCAAAATATGTTGAGATCGGCTCTGAAAATTTCCCTACACATAAAGGCTTGTTCATCGATGTTTTCCCTGTTGTCAATGTCAGTGCAAGTGAAAAGAAAACAATTATACTAAGTAAATTACACTATCTATTTAGTCGCTTACTAACTCTTTGCTTTGATAGTAAATATCCCTCTAGCACTGTTAGTGCTATAAGCAAGACGAATAAGGAACTCCGAAAATGGTACAACATGCGCCGCCGTATTGGTTTTCTTTCGCGTTTATTAGGAGTTAAACTTTGGTCTAAATTAACTAAAAAAATCGAATCTGGATATCTTTACAAAACTGGTCGCGAGGGCATACCGAGTGCGATTTCATATTCTCGTGAGATCTTTGAGTCTGGATTTTTTTCAAGCGTGATTGAGGTTGATTTTTTAGACGCTAAATTTTTTGTTCCTAGAAGATACGATGAATATCTGGAAAATCTTTATGGTGACTATATGCAAATCCCACCAATAGATAAGCAAGAGCGACACCTTGCAATACTAGTAGACATTAATACTGAAATCTAGTTTAGAATTTATAGTGTAAGAAGGAATACTCTTTATCTTTTATTTAAATAGTTGTTTTGTATTTAATGACCTTAACAAATTAAGAATTTTTAATAATTCTTATGAAATTTTAGGAGAGATAATGGTAAACGATAATACAAATATTACATTTCCCGATACTAAATCGACACGAGCCTTTGTGGTGATATTTGCTGGTGGAACTGGTGTTCGAATGAATACTCGTGCACTACCAAAGCAATTCCTTGTAATTCATGGAAAGCCAGTATTAATTCATACACTAGAAGTATTTGAAGGGTGCACTGAAATCGATGGGATCATTGTTGTCGTATCACCAGATCAAATTGAATATGCTAATGATGTCATAGCTAAATACAATATTTCTAAAATTAAAGCTATAACAGCCGGTGGACAAAGTGGACAAGACTCAATATACAACGGATTATTAAAAGCTCAAAAATTTTACAAGGATTGTGATATCGTTCTAATACACGATGGTGTCCGCCCTTTTATTGACTCAGAGTTGATTAAAAAAAACATTGAATGTGTAAAAAAATACAGGTGTGCTGTCTCTGCTGTAAAAGAGTCTGAAAGCGTTGTAGTAGCTGAGGATGGGAAAATAACTGCATTAACTGACAAATCTAGATTATGGATTGCACGTGCACCTCAAAGTTTTTTATTAGGTGATATAGTTATGGCACATAAGAAAGCTATAGAAGAGGAAAGGAAGGATTTCGCTGATTCATGTGCGCTTATTTCAAATTATAGCGATTTTGCAATTCACATTGTTGAATGTCGATCCGATAACATTAAACTAACAACGCCAGAAGACTTTTTCGTCTTTCGCGCATTTTTTGATAAAAGGGATAGTTCTCAATTGCTATGAGATCACAAACAGAAATATTAAATACCAGACTTTCTATGGTGTGTAATGATATACTGCATGTCAATGCGCTTTTTGGAAAATCAATTCTAATTACTGGGGCATCAGGGTTTATTGGTCAAGCTTTCATTGACACTATTATGTTTCTCAATTTAAGTTTTGATGCAAATATAAAAATCTTTGCATGTGGCCGAAATTTAGAAAAGCTTTGTTGCTTATTAAAAAAATACCTGCCTTATGAAAATCTAAAGCTTATAGGATGTGATAGCGTAGGGCATATTGATTTAAACGGACCTGTTGACTATATAATCCATTGCGCTGCTGTAACATATCCATCACTGTTCAAAAAAGCACCGCTTCAGACGTTAATTACTAACATTGAACTTACTAAATCAGCAATACAGTGTGCTGTAAGAAATAAAGCAACTAGGTTTCTTTATTTATCCTCTGTTGAAGTCTATGGAAACCCTCTTCCATCACAGGGACCATTTTTTGAAAATCAGCAAGGATATTTGAAATTAGACGATCCTAGATCCGTTTATCCTGAAAGCAAACGTATTGGCGAATTATTATGTCTTTCTCAGATGTACGAATCTGGCCTTGATTATATTGTTGTTCGTCCAGCTAAGACATATGGTTTAACATTAATTGACTCTGATGAAAGGGCGGTTTCCCACTTTATTCGCTCTGCTGCTAAAAAAGATGATATCGTCCTATTTACAAAAGGTATTACAAAATTTTCATTTTGTAATGTCTTCGATTTAACCAGCTCATCACTATCCTTGCTTACGCAAGGCAAATGTGGGGAGTCGTATAATGTAGCTTCTATTGATAGCGATATGAGTATATTCGAATTTGCATCCATATGCGCTGAATATGGGGATGTAAGGGTTGTTTTACAAAACACAAATCAAGAAATGGGATATGCAAAATTTGAACATACGCTTGTTGACTGCTCTAAAATATCAAAGCTAGGTATTATATCAAAAATTCCACTTAGAGATGGAATTAAGGAAGCAATAGACTATTGTAATGCTAAAAGCATAGTGGACGGATTCTAAATGAATGTTTTATATGTATTATCATCTCTCAACCAAAGTAGTGGAATAGCAAACGTTGCTATGAATTATTTTAGAAATTTTGACAAATCAAACTTGACGATTGATTTTCTTTGCTTTTATCATGCGCCATCAAACTACGACTCTGAGGTGTTCTCTGCTGGGGGTAATGTTTTCTACTTTGAGCGACCTGGCATTTTCTCATATGCCAAATCAAAAAACGACATTAAAAATTTTTTCCGTGAGCACGCTGACCAGTATCAAATTGTGCACTGTCATGAAATCTTAGTTAGCCGTCTAATTTTTCCAATTGCTAGACGATATGGTACAAAGGTTTGCATAACGCATGCGCACAGCGATAAGTTTTCTAATTCCTTTTTTAAATCAATCCGCAACCGCATTATATCTCACAATTTGTCTAGCATATCTGATTATTGCTTTGCGTGCTCAAAAAAATCAGGATCTGTAATTTTTGGTAAAAAAATTCTTAATTCAAAAAAGTTTCGATTCATTCCAAATTCAATCTGTTTGTCTGATTTTTGCTTTAGTGAAGAGATGAGACTTTCTAAAAGAGCAGAATTCGGTTTGACAAATGAATTTGTAATATGCCATATAGGAAGATTCTCAAAATTAAAAAACCACTCATTTGTTCTTTCAATCCTTAAAGAGTGTCTTAATAAAAATGAGAATTTAAAGCTCCTTCTTGTAGGAGATGGAGAACTAAAGGACCATGTTAGCCAAGAAATTAAGGACATGTGTCTTGAAAATCATGTAATTATGACAGGGAATCGTGGAGACATAGGTGGCTTGCTGAGTGCTAGCGATGTCTTTGTTTTACCGTCACTTATTGAAGGATTTCCTGTAGTAACATTAGAGGCTCAAGCAAACGGACTACCTACGCTTGTGTCTGATACTTTGACCACCGAAATAATGATAACTGATTCAATAACTATGCTAAGCTTAGAATCCCCTAGCATTTGGGCTGATCATATCAATCAAATCACATCAAATACTCATAAGACTGACAACATACAAAAACTGCGTCATGCAGGCTTTGATATTAAACTTGCGTCCTGCGATCTACTGAAATTCTATTGTAAACAACTCGAAATAACTTGAGATTTAATCAAATCTTTACTGGGATTTTTAATAGGTTAGTAATTCAACGACTTAGCGTTAAACCTTATAACTTTATCCCTAGGGAACCTCTAAAAACCTCCTAGTGTTTCGCTATGGACTTGCCTGAGTTCAGTTTCAGCTAAAACGTGTATTTCTCGCACCAGATGCCCTTACTACTGGTTTCAAGTATACATAGTTGCATTATTTAGTTAAATTAGGAATAAATATTTTTAGCTGGAAAATTTAAAAGCCTTTTTCTAAATGGTCATGAAAAAACATTATTTTTAGAGGTTGCCCATATAAAGATTCAATTTTAAAGCCTTTGGAGCACGTTAATGATTAAAAATTTATTAAAAAAACACGACCTTAATTTAGCGAATCTTCTCATGTGCGCTTACTTAGTAATCGCACCGATAGATTATGTTCTAGTACTACCTTTTAAAGAATTAGCTATAATAAATGCTATCATTTTAATGCTTTTAGTCCTAAACTTCATTAAACTAATAAAATGGATTGTAAGAACAATAAAAAATAGAACTAGCATAAAAATTGCGGTATTGAGTGTTAGAGACAGACTATATCCAGATTCTGCTTCAAAGTCAGTAATAGCATTTGCCACATTGTTTTATCTGTACTATTGTGTTTCTAACATAATCGAAATTTTTTATTTTAGGACTTACTCTCCTGACTTTAAGTTTATTTTATACGGTGCACTTTTTCTTTTCTTATTTACTTATCAATATTCTGAAGTCGACTTCAAACTTTTCAAGGGCGCTATTGAAATAAGTTGTTATGTTCTTGCAATGACCTGCATCATTAAACTGATATTTGACAGTCAAACTTTTGACTCGTTTGAAATGGCACGTTCTGTCGATCCTAATTATTTCGCTTGCGGATTCATTATTTGCACTGCATACATGTCTCGAATGATATGTAAGGGGAAGAATCTTATTTTGAACTTGGTATCCTTAAACATCGTAATGTTTTACATCATCCGCTCTGGCTCTCGAGGTGGCTTTCTTGCAAACGTTGCGGTAATAGGTCTCTCCTTTCTACCTTATTTACTAAAAAGCCCGCGCGTTTTTTGGTCAGTTGCAACATCAGCTATTATATTAGCATTAGTAGTGTCCTTTTCATATCCAGCAACTGCGGATCGATTTGATATTTCAAATCTAGGGACTGGGAGTGGGAGAACGATTATATGGGGTAACTATTTATATTCTCTTACGGCTGCCCCACTCGAAAATATATTCTTTGGTGTTGGAAGGGATTTTGAAACGTATATATATTTAGCTAAGGAATGGTCTGGGATACTACCTCATAATATGTATCTGAAATTGTTTATAGGAGGCGGTTTATTAGGCTTTCCACTATTTATAGTGCTTTTAACGCTCTTAGTATATTACTCTGCTAAGAACACAAATCCGTTTGCGTGGATAGTAATCGTGGGTCTCATATTTGCTGGCATGACTCTTGATATGGACACAACTCGAGATTTTTATTTATTCCTTGCTGTAGGCATGATTTATGGAGTGCAATTAAACAACAGGAAGAAACAATTTGAATCTCCTCTAAAACTACCAGAGGAAAACAAAACTCTCTTAAAAAAAATACTTGATTTGATCTAGAGCATTTTTTAGGTAACTTTGGGAGTGTATATTAATATGTGTAAATAGGGGGAAGTATAATAAAAAACTTCGCTAACGTATCTACAAAAAGCAGGAACAAATTCTAAAAATGCTTGATTTAGCGAAGAGATTTTTTAAAAATTGATAAATTGAAAGTTAGATTACAAAATTCAGATGTAGGAAAAATTCACGGATTTAGTTGCTTACTTACAGAGTGCTTAAAACACACAAAAATCATATCGATAGGTATGGTAAAAAAATTACATTTCATTCGAATAGCCACACATAATTAGCATTAATAAACATGAAAATCCAAGATAGCTAAATTGTGTGATATATCTTAAAAATCGGCAACTCCTATCAAACTAAACATAAATTGATCTTTTAATTTTAGTCTAGACCTAGGTATTTACTTTATTTATCATGGTTTTACCTTGTCATGTTTTCTATCACTTACTCATTTCGCTGACACGAGACTCAAGCTTAAAACAGAGCTCTCGATTAATTTTCAATTTTTCTGTCTCTTGGCTAATTAGATTTTTAGGCGCCTTAGCTACAAATCCTTGAGTGTTTAATAATTTCTCACTTCTCGATATTTCCTCTTTGACCTTTTGAATTTCTTTATTTAATCGTGTTATCTCTTTTTCAAAGCTCACTATTTCGCCTAGCGGAACATAGAGTTCAATACCGTCCAAAGAGACACCAACTGTTTTTTCGGTTATTTCTCCCTTGTCAGCGATAAAGGTTACATTTAAAATGTTGGCTAGTTTGTTTATAAACTGCAAATTCTTTTTTATATATATTTTTTCATTTGACAAGATAAATAGACTTAACGTCTTAGATGGTGCAACATCATACTCGGCACGGATATTGCGAACAGCTCGGATTATTTCTTTAATAGATTCGAAACGTTTAAAATCTTTTAAATAGGAAAACTTTGAATTATTAGAAGGATACTTTGTTAGCATGATTGTTCTATTCTCACCAACTTCCTGCCATATTCGCTCTGTTATGAATGGAGTAAATGGATGCAAGAGTTTAAGTATGTTTTTCAAAACAAACATTAGAACGGCAAGCGATCTTTCTCGAGCCTTAACATCATTTCCGTAGATATTTGCTTTACACAATTCTATATACCAGTCACAAAAATCACTCCAGATGAAATCATACAATTTTAATCCAGCTAAACCTATATCATACTTTTTAAGATTGATACTTACCTCGGAAATTGCTGAATTCATCTTATATAGAATCCATTTATCTGCTGAGTTTGTCGAAAATTCTCCTATTTCTGGTAGCTTTACGTTTTCTGAATTCATTAGAACAAACCTTGCAGAGTTCCATAATTTATTTAGAAAATTTCTTGAATTTTCTATTTTCTCTTCGCTATAACGAATATCAGCACCTGGTGCCATTCCAGTACATATATTAAACCGCAGTGTGTCGGCACCAAATCGATCAATTATCTCTATTGGATCTACGCCATTGCCTGCAGATTTGGACATTTTCTTACCGTCAGCATCTCTAACAAGTCCATGAATTAAGACTTCAGGGAATGGGATTTCACCCATATGCTCTATCCCAGAAAAAATCATTCGTGCTACCCAGAAAAATATTATGTCATACCCTGTAACTAAGACATTAGTGGGATAGAAATATTTTAAATCCGCCGTCATTTCTGGATAACCTAGTGTCGAGAATGGCCAGAGTGCACTGCTAAACCATGTATCCAGCACATCCTCATCCTGTATTAAATTTGTGCAACCACATTTACTACAATGCGTTGGTGTATTAGCATCTACTATAATATTATTACATTCAGTACAATACCATGCAGGGATTCTATGCCCCCACCACAATTGTCTACTGATGCACCAATCTTTTATGTTGTTCATCCAATTTAAGTAGACATTAGAAAATCTATCTGGAATAAACACTATTTTCCTTTCTTTGACTACTCTTATTGCAGGCTTTGCAAGTGCTTGCATTTTTACAAACCATTGCAAACTTGCTCTAGGCTCAACTACACTGTCACACCTTGAACAATGACCTACATTATGAGTATAGGGTTCGATTTTTTCGAGTAGTCCCTGCTTTTCTAAATCCGTTACAATTTTCTCACGAGCCTCAAATCTATTCATGCCAGCATACTCATTTGCATTGTTATTCATATAGCCAGCATCATCCATTACATTAACTAGTTGAAGTTTATGTCTTAAACCTACTTCAAAATCGTTAGGATCATGTGCTGGTGTGATTTTAACTGCACCTGTACCAAATTCAATTTCAACATAATTATCAGCAATTATTGGTATCGTCTTGCTTGTTAGTGGTAATTTAAGATGCTTTCCTATGACCTCCTTATATTTAGGGTCCTCAGGATTCACCGCAACGGCTACATCTCCTAGAATAGTTTCTGGTCGAGTTGTTGCTACAGTTACAAAGCCGCTATCATCGACAAATGGATAATTTATATACCATAAATAGGAATTTTCTGCGCTGTAATCTACTTCTGCATCTGATAGTGCCGTTTTACAACACGGACACCAATTTATCATTCGTTTGCCACGATAAATCATTTTTTTATGATATAATCTTACGAATGCATCCTTTACCGCTTTTGAGCATTTTTCATCCATTGTGAATGCTTCTCGTGACCAGTCACAGGAACTGCCTAGTCTTTTAAGTTGATCAACAATGAGCCTTCCGTATTGATCCTTCCATTTGAAAGCACGCTCTAAGAATGCATCACGCCCAACATCTGCCTTTGATAATCCTTCCTCCTTTAATTTTCCTACTATCTTTGTTTCTGTCGCTATACTTGCATGATCAGTGCCTGGCAACCACAGTGTTGCAAAGCCTTGCATGCGCTTATGTCTTATTATAATGTCCTGCAGTGTGCTATTTAGTGCATGTCCCATATGAAGCTGCCCAGTAATATTAGGTGGCGGAATTACAACACAAAACGGTGATTTATCTGTTGTTATCTCTGGTGTGAAATAACCCTTATCCTCCCAATTTTTGTAAATTGCATTCTCGAAAGAAGCAGGATCGAAATGCTTTGGTAATGACATTTTTTTCATCTCCGTGTTGTAAATATTTACAATGTATATTGACCTCAAATTAGTTATTTCATACTATTTAATACTAAATTCTAAATCAAGGCTCATACATTGATTTGTGCAAAATTTGTGGTTCTTATGACTTTTATATAAGGACAGCTAAAAATATTGAGATATCTAGACTCAAAGCATTACTGATTTCATTAGATATGTTTAGAATAACAGCTGTAAGTCTTTAAAAAGTAAATCACCTTAATCTTTTTTTTCGGTATTTTCACCAGTAGTCTCGCCACTGGTGTCAATATTAAGTGATCCTTTTTTCTTTTCTCTAACAATTTCAAGTATTATTTTAATTGCTTGATAACAATAATTTGCAAACGCCATGTAAGTTAAGAGAATACCAATACCGACAATGATCCAATCGAGATAAAAAACTTTTTTCGCAAAGAAATCATGAAAAAATGTCATAAAGACACCTATTGAAATAGCCGTTGATGCAACCTTGCCTAGCATATTGGCTTGTATAATTCTCGAATTTGAAAGGAGATATACCCCCCATACAACCATGAATACTTCTTTTGCTACAAGAACAATAAAAAATGCCCAATGCAGATGCCCAGCAATAGCTAACGCAAGTGCAGTAAGAGAATGCATTAGTTTGTCTGCAACAGGGTCAATCATCTTCCCCCACTCAGTTATTTGATTGAATTTCCTTGCGATCATGCCATCAAAAACATCAGTAGTTGCAGCTAATAACAACACCAAGAGACCAATCAAAGGAAAGCCGACTGGAAACGCATCCGATTTAAAGATGTAAGTGTCTTTAGATATGATTAGCCACATAGTTACGGGAATGAGTAAAGCTCTTATATACGTAAGGATGTTAGGTATAGCAAAAAACTGTTTTCGCAGGTTTTTAAAATTCATAAATACAACTCCGCACACAACAAAGATAGTACATGTGGTTAAACAAATCAACACTAATGCACGTCTTTTTTTTAGCTCTTCTAATCGAAAAGTATTTTGAGTATATCACAAACATTAACTTTTTACAACAAAAATATTTGCATAATTCTCGATGACAAATTTTTTGGTTACTGTTCACACCCTCTATGGAAAAACAGGGTTAAAGTTCTCACGTTACATGATATTTTTATAAATGTCACTGCTCTATCAGAAAGGGCAAAAACACAATCATGTCAAACAGAAAAAGTTCATTAGAATAGCAACTTAAGATATTTGTTTTAGATTTAGCATCATAGACTAATAATTCAGTTGAGGTGTGAAGTAACCACTTACTGTTACTGTTTTAAAGGTCAGTTGTATAATTAATTGTCGTTTTTAGGGGTGAAAAAAGACCTTAAAGACATAGCTAAAAATGGTGCTAATTTCGAATAAGGATTATAATTTATAACAGCAAAAAAAG
>JAITQU010000211.1 GCA_031288735.1 Christensenellaceae bacterium | reverse complement strand
ATTAGTTTCTGTAATAGTTCCAGAAATAATTTCGTTCTCTTTATAAAACGATTTGATGCCTGCTACTACTGGCTTTTTTTTATCAAGACATACGTAATATATTACGCTCGTGTTTCCAGCTTTGTCGATAGCCAAGAAAGAATACCATCCATCCTTTAATCCACCCTGAATGTTTTCGTCAATCGTAATGCTAGTTTCTGTCGTGACGCCATTATAACTGTCTTTAGATACTAGAAGACGCGATTCTCCATACTTCCAATATAATGAAGCCCAGTTATTTTCAACATCCTTTTCGATAGTGAAGGGAGAAGAGGTATAAGACTCGTTTGAAACTGTCGAACTTTTTAGAGTAGGGTTAGTTTTATCAACCGTAAACACAACAGAACAATAATTGCCAGACCTGTCTATAACTTTAATTGTATGTTCTCCATCAGCGACCTTATTATCAACAACAACTGCTATAGATGATCCACTTTTTTTGACACCGTCTAATTGCCATTCCAAAAATTCAGTTTCTATTATTGTTCCCAAAACTGTTTCGTTTTCTTTATAAAACGATTTGATCCCCGTCACTTCTGGATTGACTCTATCAAACAATACAGAATATATTGCGCTTACATTTCCCGCCTTGTCTACAGCCCAAAAATAATACCAACCATCTCTATCAGAGACATTAATAGTTTTGCTGTTGGATTCAGTATACCCTGTAGTGGAATTTGTTATAGATCCTGTTAGTTTAGTTGAACTATACCTCCAGTACAACCTATTCCAATTCGTTTCAATATTTTTTGAAACCGTAAATGGACCGTTTGTATAACCATCTGCCGTGACGGATGACGATAATGATGTGGTTAGTGTTGGATTCGTTTTGTCAACCACAAAAGAAACAGTTGTATTGTGTCCTACCGTATCCTCCGCATATATGACATGTTGGCCTTCACTAAGGTCGTTAGAATTTTTATAGTAAGTAGAGTTACTTAGTGATCGTGCACCACCGTCAAAATTCCAATATTTAATATGGGTATCGTAAATATTTATTGTAATAGCCTCATTTGATGCATAAAAAGCTTTCGCTCCAGAAATAACTGGGGCAGTTGTATCAATATTAAACGAAACGCTGGTATCTTTATTTAAACCATCTATTATGGTAAGAGTATATTGTCCATCCCCATAAGAAAAACCATCGAGCCAGCCCAGTACTCCAGCATCGTGCTCACCTACCATGTTCACTTCACCAGACAAAATACCAGTATTGCCTTTTTTTAATGTATACGTAATTGGTGCCAGTCCTCTCGTCCAGAAAAAAACTGTCTCATATGCAGCATCTGAACTGAACGAATATCTAGAAAAATCAACCTCTTCATAAGGGATTCTTCCAAGTTCAGAAAGAGAGAGAACGATTAGTGGCCACGCAAAAAAATCTTCGATAGCAATATCACCAGGAGCACCAATTCCAAATAGACCAGGGGCACCACCCCAATAAGAAAAGGTTGCCGATGCTATGTCGGATATTTGTCTTGTATTATACTGTCCAAATATTCCATACTCTTCAAGGTATGGTATGCTAACATTTTTAAGCTCGACGGTATTTACTATTTCCCCACCTATACCTGTTGCGCTTTTTAGACGGTCGGCAGGTATGCTACCGAGTTTAACCACCTTGTTTTTTTCGGATATACCTTCGGAAAACGACGACACCCACACACCATTAACATAGATACCACCCTTTACTTTGTAAGGCGCATTGTAGTTCTCTTCTTCAATTCCAAGATAAATCGCAGCATCGTCTACATTCGTAACGCGACCACCAAAATTTGAATTTGTGGTATAAAAAAAATAAAATTTAAGTGTTCCTCCACTGTCCGAAAAAGTTTTTAAAAGCACTGACGTTCGACCATCTTGCGCCACAGTTAACGCTTTGCCATAAGGATCATCGGCATTTGCGGGCGGTTCAAGGATTTCCTTTTTAAGTGTCTCATCATTATTTTCAAACTCTACAGTTGCACTAGCTAGCTGTGCCGTGTTATTTAATAGAGGCGCACATAAAAATACGATGCTAATTAAAAATAACGCAAAAATAGACATGACAAAAATTGTGGCTTTCTTCGGCATATTAGTGTTTTTAAATTTCATTTACTCACCCTCGTTTATATATTTAATTATCACTGGAAATGTATCAATATTATTTTAATTAATATTTGAGTATTGCAGATTTTTTAGCTTAGACATACTAAATCAAATTATCTTAAATATATCAATATAGATAAAGGTCTTAGTTTTTTATGTCGCTACTGATTTTCAGTTTCACTTCAAAATTGTCAGTTAAATATACTATAAAATTTGCTAGTTTTTTAAATATTTGTCTTATTAAAAAACTCTCGTATTAACGTTAAGTGCAGTGCTGTTTGTCTTGCTAGTTGTTTTACCAGTAAGTCAAAGTCGTCTAATAAACTAATTCCACAATCTCCTTCTATATGCATCTGTTCGTTAAGCCGAGTAGTCTTATCGGCTTCACTAACTTTACAAATTGCCACACTAACCTTGTGAGCCTCGTCTTCTGAAAGACCAATATTTGGTGCGGTAAGACATTGCAAAAACCTGGATTTTATAACATTAAAATTTGATGCCATAATTAGTGCGTTGTTTGCATTTTTATTAAAAAACTTTTCAATGCTAGAACTTACGAAATTGCTTCTCGAGCCGGTATTATCTAATTCACATCGGACATCCGTTGTATTATCCAAAAATGATTTCAAACACAAACTGCTTTTTATAATCTTTATGTTAATTCTTTCTAGTATTTTTTGCGTTTTTTGCTCTCCATATATTTCTCTCAAACGAACTAATGAGTTAATAGAGAGTAAAAAATAGATTTTAAAGGATTGTTCATTACTAATCATATCTTCTAACCGTAAAAGTTCATTTTGCTTATCAAGATAGTTTAAAATAAAATAAAAAGGTCGAACAAGAAAACCTTCATTTAAATTTTGCCATGAATTTGACTCTGCAATATCCGTGAGTGATCTATATGCCAAAGTTAAAAACAAAGAGGATGTTTTTTTTAAAACATCGCTGCCGCTTAAAGTAAGGAAAATAACGTTAGGTTGATCTTCAAAATCTGAAAATTTTATTTCATCATCCACTGTTATATATCCATCACTTAAAAAATCAACAAGAAAACAGGATAATTTTAATGCTTGCTTTTTTATTTCGCTTCCTGTGATATTAATTAGTCTTTGAGACGATCTAGCAATATTCAAACTAGAACCCTCTTCAATGTGCTTTCTAAGCGCCTCGACTCCATCGACGTTTTCTACGTTATTTAAGATGTTATAAATATTACTAAGGCAAAGATCTTTAGGTTTTGACTTGCCTAGAATTATGTTATTAATAATCGAGAGTGCTAGTTTTAATATAATTTCATTTGAAATATAATCAAATTCTAAATCAGGTTCGTGTTCTTGACTAAATATTGTGTTAATTACATCGCTTAAGTAATCATATATTTCATTCCACAATGTTTCAAGTCGTATTATCTTAGCCGCTTCTGCTTCAACGAGTTCTTTGTGTTTTTTGCCAGCAACAATATATCCACCAGCGAATGCTTCCATTGGCTTCCTTATCTCATCCAACCTATCTAATACTGCCTGAAAGGGATTAAAGCAAATAGAATTTTGTGTCTCACAAGGCCCAACTACGCTAACCTTATACCCTGCATTGGTTAAAGACTTGTAATTTTTCTTAAATAGGTCACCCGTAGAATCTACAACAAGCATGCTTGGTTTTGTTTTAAAGTGCGGCAAGATATTTAATACAGTTTCGATATAATTACTAGCTGGATTGTTTTCATCTTCAATTATACAGGTATGCTCCGCACTTTTTTTAAAGGTTACATCGATTCTGCGCATGCGTTTAGCCGTTGCGATAACAATCCCATCGTTAAAATTGTTGAGCTTTGAAATACTGCACTTTTCAAAGAAATCTTTTGTTTTTAATTCTCTTTTGGATATAAAATGATAACATTTTATTGAAAACTGCCCAAGTCCATCTGTGATGTATTTTCTGTTTTTCCCTTCGCCTTTCATATTCACTCCAATTTCAATTTTACCAATTTTATTAGTGTATTGTCAAGATCAATGCGTCTTGACAGTCTCAAGACCTTGCATATGTTTTTAATGAAAACTTATTGTTTTTAGAAACAAAATTCCTAAAACTGTGAATTTAATTTACTGACACTAGTAGACAAGGTTTAACTTCAGTCTTTTAGTACTTCTATTACTCTCAGTTACTTTTTAAGTGTAGTAAATAGATTTTAGTTATGCGCATTTTAAAGTATTATTTGATAGTCATAACATTTTATTGAAAATGTATATTTTAAAAACATCGAAAGGAAAGCAAGATGACTATCTCTGTTACATTCACATACCTCTGCTTTGAAAAAATCCCTGTCAAATCCATAACTCTTGCATAGCTAAACTTAATATTGTCATAGACTTTAGCATCGAAAAATCCAACAACTCTCTTCTTGTGATAGGTTGTTCTCATTTTCAACAAAGCCACTAAGATCACCTCTTTTAATGTTTATATTTTGTCTATGAAATCTTTAAGTGCTTTAATGCGACATAAAGTTTCTCTACAAAATCTGATTTTCTCGCTTGTTAACTCAGGCTTTTTATTTTCAAATTACTTACTCCTCTTTTATGGTGCGATTTCAAGGTTGTTCTTTTGCAATTCTAGGCATTCAACTAAATCCTCTTGAGAAGAAACAAAACATCGAATGCTTATCACCGTACTGCAACCAACTAAAACATTGCCACAGATCGCTGCATTGCCACAAACCTGCGCTAGATAATATACCTTTGCCATATCAAAAATCCTTGCATTGTCAAAAACTCGTGCATTCCCCAAAACCTCTGCACGGCCGTAAACCTCGGCTTTGCCAAAAATCCTTGCTCTGTCTATAACTCGTGCAATGCCATAAACACATGCCTTGCCAAAAACCTTTGCATGTCCGCCAATCCTTGCTTTATCAAAAACTTTTGCATTTCCGCCGACCCTTGCCTCTCCAAAAACTATTGCATTGTCCGAAACCATTGCGCAGTCTTTAATCATTGCATGTCCGCCAACACTTGCCTCGCACAAAATCATTGCAGTATCCGATACATTTGCATAGCCAAAAACTTCTGCTTTGCAACAAATAATTGCATTGTTATAAACTTTAGCATTGTTATAAACTTTAGCATCGTCAAAAATCCAACAACTTCCCTCTTGTGATAGATTACTTTCCTTTTCAACAAAGCCACCAAGATCACCTTTTTTAATGATTCTGTCTTGACTTTCAAAATCTCTAAGTGCACTTACTCGATGTAGTTTTCGGCCCTTATACCCGATTGTTTCATCTGTCAACTCGAACTTTTTATTTTCCATCTTATAAACTCCTTATACATGCCATCGTTTTTTAAATTTACTCAAAATCTTCAAAAATCATTTCGTGGACAGAAACACTTGCGTTGTCATAAACCATTGCGTTGCCCCAAATCATTGCGTTGTCAAAAACACTTGCGCTGCCAAAAACACTTGCATTGCCTGAAATCTTTGCGTTGCCAAAAACTCTTGCATTTCCACAAACCCTTGCATCGCCACCAACCGTTGCCTTGCCAGAAACAGTTGCATTGCCAGAAACACGTGCCTCGTCAAAAACTTTAGCTTCATCAAAAATCCAGCACCAATTCTTATGTGATAGGTTTCCTTCATTTTCAATCCAACCACCTAGGTCGCCCACTTTGACATTTTGCCATCTGGAAGTCCAAATATTTCTAAGTGCTCTTATTCTGTGGAGTGTTACTCCATCATACTCCATTGTCTTGTCTGTCAACTCATATTTTTTGTTTTTCATAATTACACTCTCTTTACATGCTAGTGTTTTTTGAATTGTTTTTTTGTGCTTCTAAATATTTATCTAAATCTTCTTGAGATGAAATATTTGCTTTTCCAGATATCACGACATGATATTTCACTCGTGCATTACCAAAAACTATTGCGCTTTCAAAAACCTTTGCATTGCCATAAATTGTTGCGATACAATAGACATGTGCATTGCCCCCGACCAGTGCATTTTCATAGACCTTAGCATCGTTAAAAACACATGCCTTACCTATAACCTGCGCATTGCCAGAAACCTTTGCATCGTCATAAACTTTAGCTTCATTTGCAATCCATGATTTCCCAACGTGTGACAGGTTTTCTTCTATTTCAATCCAGCCACCGAGGTCACCTTTTTTAACATAACCAAAATCCTTGAGTGCTCTTATTCGATGCAGTGTTCTTCCACGATGCCACAACGCCTCATTAGTCAAGTCGTATTTTTTGTCGTCCATCTTTAAACTCCCTTTACATGCCCGTATTTTGAGTTTTCGTGTTTCGTGTTCTAAAACACGATTCAAAATTCTCTGGTAGTATCGACCTGTCATCTATATATATATCTGCAAAAATCTTTCGAGAATTATTACTATATCGAGAGATGTTGTCTAAAAGATTGTTGTTTATTTCATCAAAAAACAATCCTTGCATTGCACATGCTTTTATAGCATCGTTTAAAAAATCACCCATTCGACATGTCCATAAAATTAATTTATGTCCCTTAGCCGACGTCTCTTTGAGTGTCTCAATGATTTCAAACCTAGGCTCACCTATATCTGAATATTCATCTGCGAATAAAGTTCTCAAAATCTACTGCTATTATTAATTCTTTTGTATTCACCGATACCTCCTATCATATTAGATACTAACAATCGATTTTAGAATAGAAATTATAGTTAATGTTGATCTTGGTTAACCCCTTAAATAGTCTAAGCGAGCCACTGCGTCAGATAATTTGCTTTCAGCTTGCTTAATATCGTTAATTAATTCAGCCTTAGGTGTATATTTGTGTATGTTTCTAT
>JAITQU010000165.1 GCA_031288735.1 Christensenellaceae bacterium | reverse complement strand
CTGTCTTTCTTAGCGGGAACAGCAAGCCTGCTATTCACCTTGGTGGTTTGCCCCTTCCTAGGGCAACTTACTATAACAATTTTATAATAATGAGGAAAATTTTAAAACCTCTAAGGCTTACTATAATAATTATAATAATCCACTTGCGCAAATTTTTTTTGATTCTGTTTAATTGCTTTCAAACAGAATAAGTTTGTTAAAACAAACTTTTACCGTATCTAGTTGAGACCCGCTCATAACGGGTGGGGTAGAGGTCATTATTAATTTCAGCAGCTCTTATGCCGCAGAACCACGTTATTTAGGTTAATACTACAACGAATGAAAAATTCAAAGGATATAAAAAAGGAAACGAATAAAAAAAAATTGGACATTTCCTACTAAACCTGCTATTTATTTGCCCAGCAGGTCGCTGTATAATGAGGTTCTAATCTCAAGTACGGCTTTTAGTGAAATAATTTCAATATACAGTATGTTTTATTTGATTTATTGTTGCTATATGGTTTTTTGTTCTTATTTAGAAGGATTTCTACTAAATGTTACTAGATCAGACACCAATTAATGGGCATGTTAAGGATTTCCTCCCCATCACTCTTAGAATTGCGAACAAGACTGAACTAGAACCGCTATGGGACAAATCTATCCGAAATTATCATTATCTCGGTTTTGGTAAGATGATTGGGCAAAGCATCAAATATATAGCTTGGGCTGCAGACAAGCCAGTCGCGGCGTTGAGCTATAACCGTGCTTCGTTGCGTGTAGGCGTAAGAGATACTTTTATCGGATGGTCTGAAGAAGGTCGTCGGCGGTTTTTGGACAATATTATTTGCAACCACAGGTTTCTGATTTTTCCATGGGTCAATGTCAAGAATCTCGCATCATGCGTCTTGGCTAAAAGTTTGCACTCAATCAGAATTGACTGGCAGGAAGCTTACGGCAGTGAACCAAAACTTGTCGAAACTTTTATTGACAGTGAACGTTATAATGGTACTTGCTACCTTGCGGCAAATTTTAAGTACCTTGGAGAAACAAAAGGATATGGCAAGTATGGAAAAAAGTTTAAGTATCATGGTGGAAAGAAGAAAGTTTTTCTATTTATATTAGATCATAAATTCATCAAATCAATAGCTCCTCATTTGCAGCGAACCGTGCGTCCGAAGATTTCGGAAAATTCTGAACAAATGGTGGGCCTCAAAATGATCCTATCAATTCCAGATTGGGAGCAGAATCTTCTTAAGGAGATCGGTATAATACCTAGCGGGTTACATAAGTTGTCTGAAATGCTGTTTGATTATCTCTGCGGATATACAGATTGTTTCACTCATATTGCTCAAATACCATTGTTTTTTCTTTACATAAAAGGACTTATGAGTGATCTTGAAAGAAAATCTATTGAGCCAATAGCGCTAAAGTACGGGAAAACAGATGCCACTATAAGAAGTTTGCAGCTTTTCCTAAAATCATCCCCATGGAAAGATGAGCAGATGCATGAGCTTTATCAAATGCAGTTATCAGATATCGTTTCAGAAAATGATGGGATGTTAACTGTTGATTCTAGTGAATTTCCTAAAAAAGGCAATGATTCAGCTGGAGTCGCACGCCAACACTGTGGGCGGTTAGGAAAGACTGACAACTGTCAATCAGGTGTTTTTGTAGGGTATTCTGGAAGTAAAGGATATGGCTTAATATCTGCTTCCTTATATTTACCTGAGCAATGGGTAAGTGAGGAATTTACACAGAAAAGGAAACAATGCGGTATTCCAGAGGATATTGTTTTCAAGACCAAAAACGAAATTGCAATTGAGAATATCAATTCCATTTACAATAGAGGTTTATTTAAAGTAAAGTGGATCTCAGCGGATGCAGCTTTTGGTCATGACAGAAAGTTTGTAGATGCTATTCCAAAAGATTTATATTATTTTCTTGATGTACATGCATCAGATAAATTTTTTCCAGAAATGCCCAAAAAAACAGCTGCAAGTATGAAACAAATGGGAAAAAAACATTTAAGAGATCAACACAATATGAAGGCAATGCAGGTAAGAGATATTGTAGAAAATGACGACACTCCTTGGCAAGAAGTAGTGTTATCGATTGGAGCCAAAGGTCATATAACTGGATACGAAATACTCATTCGAGTTTTTGATGTCAGAGATGATCTACCAAATGAACGTATTTTTTTGTATGCAAGAAAACATAATGATGGCAGTGTAAAACATACAATCAGTAATGCTCCTGATACTACACCTATCGAAAAATTTAGAGAACTTGCGCTCAGAAGATGGCCAATTGAACAGTGTTTTGAAGAATGCAAATCCTGCCTAGGTATGGATCAATATGAGTTACGTTCTTGGAATGGCTGGCATCGTCATATGCTACTTATTTTTGTCGCTCATTTGTTCTTGCAAATTGTGAGGAATAAATATACAGCTGATATAACTGATTTGTCCGAACATGTACAAAAATTACATGAAATTTTACATGAACACGATGATGATTGCCAAACAAAGGCTGTCGTACTAACAACAAGAGTAGCGAGAAACATTGTTCATGCTGCTAGTGAAAAAAGCAAATCGTGTATCAAGAATATATTTCGGCGAACAAACCATATAATGCGAAGTTATGCAAAAGCATTTTTGTCTTGTTGTAAAAAATGTAAACCTAAAATTTTATCGCTTTTTCGCCGAGAAAAAAAATCAGTGAAAACAGATACTAGCAGTCAGAGTTTTATAAATAAATTGTGGAAAGTTATGAAAACAATTTAAGGAGAAATAATTTATATTTTTTATATCATCAACTTTTTTATAGTACTATAATGTTTCAACAAATTGGTTCAAGCAAAACTGATTTGCTTGAAAAGTAGAGATACATGAGAAAGCTATTTGAAAATCTCAAAATGATTTTCAATGCTCAATGAATGTAAAGCTCTGATTACCAAACTAAAAACTTTAAGAGTCAGCTGGGATGAACAATTTCTGTGCTACCAATTATGACTTTAAAACTGTTGTCACAAGATATCAAACCTTAACCTCAAACTAGCAAAAAAAAGAATTTAACTTGATTATCATTTTTTATATGCATAATTTTTTCATTCGTTGTAGTACTAACTAAAGTGGTTGAAGTGTTGGGTGGAAAGAGAAGAAAGGGAATTGTAGAAAAAAACACTAAATTTTATAATAATCAAAATTACAAATAAGCTCTGTGAAATATCTGATTTAAACTCTGAGCGAAGATTTTGCACATGAAATAGGGAAGAATGAAATATGCGAGCTTTGAAGCGAATGAAAAGGATTTAGGCTTAACTTTTGTTGGAGACATATTTATGTCTACTGTACGAAACTATTGAATTACGCTTTGACTTACTTCTTTTTCTGTATCGTAACCAGGACATTTTTAGCGTAAATTTTGGCCCATATTTTTGTGTTAGACCTGGTTATTTTACCTAAATGATTTTCAGAGGGTCAAAAAATC
>JAITQU010000150.1 GCA_031288735.1 Christensenellaceae bacterium | reverse complement strand
CACTCCTAGTCGATCCATCGGTATATCTAACTCTACCTCTCCCGTTCTTGTCTTCAGTGTCTTCCTCTATATCCGTTACGGCTGTTCTGTCCTGTCTTTTCCTGGTATTGGTATTTCTTGTAGCCAAGCTCTTCTTCTTGCTCAACTTCAAGTATTTTCTCCAGAGTTTGCTTCATCTACCCAGCTGTTAATTTGTATTCCATCTATAGTTTTTATTCCATCCGCCTGTGCCAACTGGCTTATTAACAACCCTGCTTCTCTCATTAACTCATCTTTTTTTGTTAGCTTTTTTCTCATTTTGGTGTCCTCCTAATTTGTGTTTATATTATACCTCCTCCTCCCCTATTTACACAAATTAATATACACTCCCCGGAGTGCCGTGATTTAGTCTTTGCTTGCGCCATCTTTACGCAAGAATTTTTAGTTCGCGTCCGAAAGAAACTTGTAAAAAATGATGCAAGATATGATCCTTGTACTAGTTTTCGTAATCTTTGCGCGCATCTTGTGACGGATTTTCAAATTTTACTTGGTAATTGCTGTTTCATCATCCTTATATTCTCCACATAACAACACATATGCCAATTTTTCTTGAGTCACCACGTTCAATTATACCGTTATCTTGTGCTTTCGTATGCCTCGCTCAATCGTTAAATTTTCCAATACTGTCTGACAATTTTGAAACAGTTATTTTGCCGTTTTGAGCTATCAAATCCAAAATACGCTTTTCTCTACCGTCAATTTCATCACGATATTTTTGTCTTGAATGACAAAGTAAGCGTTGTTCGATCGGGGTTGAACTGCTCCTTAATTTCGGGTTTTGGTAACTTGTACTGCTCCCAAATCTTATTGATTCCAAATAGCCCGCTTCCTGCCCGTTCGCCTATACCCACAAGCGAAAACATAAAAATGACCGCCGAGTTTCTTGTGTCGGATATTCCTCCGCTTAGGGCTTCGTCCTTTGCTATGCGTAACGCACCAGGGTTTGAAATTATAACGTTGTCCTTTTTCTTTTCAACGACAATCCCTCGCCTCTCATTATAATCAGCGTGAATTAGCGCGTTTGCAAGAGCTTCTCTCATCGCCTTATGCATAGGCGTGTCATCAATGCGGATTTGATGCTCGTTTAGTTTGAACGGCACTTTTATATCGGCGGTTAATCTATCTTTTATGCGTCCGTAAAAGTCATAAAGATTGCCACTCCAATCGCATGAACTGCTTGTTACTCGATCACTCCACCTCTCGACAATTGGATCTAGCGGTTCGCGATAATCCAAAAAGTAGTTGGAGTACTCGTCCAAAATCTCGGTTATGTTGCCAAACATCAACAAGCCGCCAAGCGTCGGATGCAAATATCCGTCGTTATCGCTACGCTTAATTGCGCCGATTTTTTCTAAAAATTCATCATCGCTGTGCTTCACAAATATGTGCTCGTTTTTAAGGTTTGAAAAATGAATGCGGTATCGATTTATCGTGTCAGCGTTCAAAATGCTTATTGGGTATTTATCTAAAACCAACCTGTCCTGAGTCACATCGTTAGCGTCGCGGTTCATGTTGTTGACTTCCGCCATGGTGCAGTGATAATCGCCCTCTCTGTTCCGTCTAAAAGACTGCCCGTAAAAATCCTTTTTTAGATATACGGGCTTGTACTGCCGCATAGCACGTGGAACGTTTATAACAATAACTTTTTTGTCGTCTATTTCCTCTATTACAACATTTTTTGCCGTTAAAATATTCACACTTATCTTTGATCGATTGTTGATGGTATCCCAAAATATTTTTATAAGATCGTCGGGATCTGTCACGCCTATAATGTTTAGCGTCTTGTCTGGATTTTCCCCCGCACCAAGCAAAATAACACCGCCGTCCGTGTTTGCGAATGCGGAGTATGTTTCCCACAGGCTGTCGGGCAATCCGTTCTGCGCTTTTTTAAATTCAATACGGTTGCCCTCGCGGTATTCACTTATTTTTGTTATATCAAGCATCTTATACCTCATTGAACAGAATGCGGTTTTCTGCGAACCAATCCTTTATTTGAAAATTGTTTTTCTTGCTCTGTTTCCTGTGCCCATTCTCCCACCTGATCAAAGTTATAAGAGACACGTCTAGCTCCTTTGCCAGTTACACTTGTGTTAAATCCAACTTTGCCTGAATTCTTATAATCCTGTCTTTAATTTCATTTCGCATACTCCGTTACGGATAAAATTTTTCCGTGTTACTACACAAGCAAGCCTCGTTTACAATATTCCGTTGTGCATTTATAGTTTAACATAATTATCATTTCGTGCATGTAATGACCGTTTGAAAAAAAATTTTTTGCAAGTTGCTTTTTATGGTTCGACCGTAAAAATATATTTTTTGTAGTTTATAAAACGATTAATTAAAAGTTTACTAAATTTTAGTACTTTTGATAGGGAATGTGTATTAAAATTGTTAAGGAAGCGGATTATAATATTTTTCTTTTATTGTTTTTTTCGTTAACGACTAATTTCACCCTCTCTCTTTCTGTTTCCGTTAGTCCATATAAATCAAACACCTCATCATTCGATAAATATTTATT
>JAITQU010000032.1 GCA_031288735.1 Christensenellaceae bacterium | reverse complement strand
AGTTATATCGCTTTACTATCATTTTTACGGCTAGTGAATTTTATACGCAACTCAAGTTTTAGATTTGCATCGAGGCGTCTGTCATAACCAAAAAAGCGGGTTTTGACAGCCGAACCATAATATCATAAATTTGCAAACTTGATAATCCCCGTCTTCAGAGTTTTTCACCCAAAAAAACGACAATTAATTATACAACAGACCGTTTAAAACCTTATTCATCTATCATTTCATCGGAAGCAGATTCAATTGTTTGAAAATGTTTTGAAATTATCTTTTCCAATGGAAAATAACGATATTCACAGCCTCCATCTTCCGTTGTTATGCGCATTTTAACTTCTTGTTTAAGCATATTATGCCCTACTACAACTCCATTACCTGAAGGAGTCATAGCCTCAGAATTAATTTTTGGCATCTTTTTAAAGACTTCTTGGTAATAAGGATATTCATACCTAAGACAACACATTAGTTTCCCACAACACCCACTGATTTTGCTTGGATTTAACGATACACATTGAACTTTTGCCATCTTAATTCCTACTTTTTCATATTCTTGTGACTGAGCAATGCAACAACAAGGACGTCCGCATACTGCAAGTGCTCCTCGTATACGGATATCGTCTCGTTCATAAATTTGTCTTAATTCTATTCGGACTCGATAAATTGCAGCTATATCTCTTACAAGTTCACGAAAATCAATACGACTATGAGCTGTGAAGTAAACAATAATTTTGTTACGATCAAATGTATATTCCGCATCTACAATTTTTATAGCCATTGAATGTTTTGTTACTTTTTCATTTACCGCGGCAATAATGCTATTTCTTTCGCTTAAGTTTTTGTTGTTCGTTTCGACATCGTCAGCTGTCGCTTTTCGAATGACAGGTTTCAATGGACGCACAATTTCCTTTTCTTCTACTTCTTTATTTCCACCGACAACACAGCCCATTTCCATGCCTTTTATTGTCTCAACTATAACATTATCGTTTTCTTTAAATTCAATGTCAAGTGGATCGAAATATAGTGCTTTTTGTCCATTTCTAAACTTTACACTTATTACAGTCTCCATTTATATTTAGCCTCCAATATTTCAAATAGCAGTTTCTCTGCTACTGTGGTAACGCCCACGTTAGCTGTAAGTCGTCGCCTTGCCTCAGGTATGACACATAGTGCCATAGAAACACTACCTGGATTAAAATTCTTTGCAATGGTTTTAATATCAAAATCTCTGTTTATTGTTGTAAATGCATTTCCACCAACTGTATATTCTAATACATCCCTTAGAATTATTTCAATAAATTCTAAGGCAACAAGTATGGATTCCTTCGAAAATATTTTATCATTTATAAATTCAGCTATTAGTTTTGTGGTAGTACAGCTACACAAAATTTCAAACGTGCGTTCATATATTTCATTATATTCAGGTTCTTCAGCATATTTAAAGGCTTTATCAAATCGATTACCAGAAAATACAGCAGCCATCTCGGCTTGTGATTTAGTAATGCCTCGCTCGATCAGCTCTGCCGCAATCTCTACCGTGGAAAAAACTGGTAAATATATTTTCTTAGCTCTGGAAACAATAGTTTTTAAAAGTGAAGCTTCTTCGGATACCATTAAAAATATTATTACACCTGCTGGTGGTTCCTCGTATACTTTTAATAACTTGTTTTGTGATTGCGCATTGAGCGAGTCGGCATTATCTATGAAATATAATTTTATATCGCTCTCCCAGCCTTTGATATATGTGTCTTCTGTAAGAGACTCGGCAGCTTTGACGTTGAATTTTTCATCGGTATTAAAATACTTAACATCGATGTGTGAATTGTTATCTAATTTAACACATGTTTTACATGTGTCGCAACCACCAAATTCGCATAGCAGTAGTTTAGCAATAGTTGAGGCCATTACCATTCTTAGCACCTGATCTGGTCCGCATATTATATATGCGTGTGAAATATTGCCTTTTACAAAATCCCTGTAAAAACTTTTAATGACCTGAGTTTCCTTGATTAGCTCTGCAAGCATTATTTTATGTATCCTTTTTTTCTTAGTGCATTAATTATCAATATATGAGTTTCTTGTTTGTTTTCCTGTGGTACAATAGATATATAGCGATCAGGGTATTTATTGCGAATTTGGATGAATCCATTATAGACTTTATTGTGGAACGCATCACTCTCATGTTCCATTCTGTCATCGCTTACAGATTTGCCTTTTTGTCGACGCCATGAATTTTCAGGGCGCATATCCAAAAAAATAGTACAATCTGGCGTTCTACCACATAATGCATGTTTGTTAATTTCAAGCACAACATCGACACCAAGATCTCTAGCGATGCCTTGATAAGATAGGGAGCTATCGATGAATCTATCGCAAAACACATTTTTGCCCAACTCAAGTGCTGGGAGTACTGTATTCAACATATGATCGGCGCGAGCTGATGCAAATAGATAAGCTTCAACAAGTGGATGTATTATGCTTGTCTCAGACAAAATAATAGTTCGAATCCTTTCTGATATTTCAGTACCACCAGGCTCACGGGTAAATATTGCTTCCTGGCTGGTTGTCTGCATATATTCTTGTAAAAGTTTGATCTGTGTAGATTTTCCTACGCCTTCACAACCTTCGATAGTAACAAATTTACCTACCATACTTCCCTCAAGTTATTATTTATTTCTAGACAAATCATTATCAAAGCACAAAAGAGTTTGTAAGTAACTACGCAACTCGAAACGAGTGTGCTTTTGTTTTGGTGTAACATTACTACAACACTCTCATAAATTTGAGCATTTCGCCACAATTTAAAACCATTATTTTTTTCCTTACACTATTTAAATCGTATAATGGTGGCTATAGCCAATTGATATTTAGTCTAATTTGAACTCGCATTAATATCTCATCTATTGCTTGGCGGTTAATAGACATACCCTAAAACTAAAATCTTTATTTATATCTTAATGCTCATGCGTTCAACATTTGACTTGAGAAGACTGCTTACCTACTTACTGTTTTTACACTTTTGCTTAGCACATTAAAAACAAACACCAACCACTATCCAAACCGATGAAAAGCTAAAAATACAGCATATCTCTTCTAAGTCTTCATTTACATAGATAACAAGTTTTTGTAAGCCTATTTTTCTTTTGTTAATTAGAATTACATAACTAACTAGGTAAGTTCAAGTGCATAAAGTTTAAATCAAAAATTCTTGAAAAAAATCATAACACCTATTTTATTATTTTACCACACAAATCAAATCTTCTTCAAGTCCAAAAAGGTCTTTTGCGTTGGCACCTATAAACTCAGCTAGTGCTATTGTTATTTTATCACCCGCTACAAGGATAGGTATGCAAGGGGGATAGAACCCTATTTCTCTAAATGCAATCCTCCCAATTGAATCATTAATGTTTACCATTTCGTATTCATGTGAATTTAGCAATTTCCTTAATTTGGGTGATCTGATATCTTTATGATTAATGATATATCCTTCCAATTCATTAACATTTTTTAGTAAAATTGAAAGCAATTCTAACTTTTTGTAATTAAAAGGGGTCACAATCAGCACAATTCTGTTTTGATAACTAGTTTCAATAAAAACTCCTTGAGTTTCTAAGAAATTAGATACAGCTCTTCCAGAGTATTCTGACTCAATAACTAAACGACTTCTATCATCAGATGGCAAAATTGAAAATCTTTTATCAAGCTCACTTGAAAATTTATCAATGCTGTCGAAAACACACGAATAATATTTATTGCCGTTTATGTAAAAATCCTCGATTGCTAATTCCATACTTGATGCTATTAGGTATGAAGGACTTGTTGAGTGGATTTCATTAATTGAATGTTTAATTTCCATATTGTGCTTTTTTTTAAAGTGTAATAGTGCACCACCTGTCAAAACAGGCATAGTTTTATGCAATGAGTGAATTAGTATGTCTACATCGTTAAGTGCGCTTCTTGGTAACTTAGAAGAAAAGTTAAAATGACCACCATGTGATTCATCAGCAACTACAATATAGTTTTGCAATATTTCTTGCGGTATCCTTACAATGTTTCCAAAGTAGTCAACTGATGTAAAGAACAGTACGGTCGATCGTTTAGCAAGCATATCTTTTGAAATATTATCAAGGCTTGGGGAAAAATAGGCACTAACTCCATATAATCGTATCGCTGAAAATACGGAGTGATGACAATCACCAACTATTAAAAATCTATGATTCTTGAGTGCATGGATCGCAATATGTATCGCAGTTGTTGCGCCTTGCGTTATATAAACTGTGTTTTCAGCTCCATAAATGCAAGATGCCATACGTGTGCTTTTTTCAACAACACCCATATTCGATAAAATATTACCACTGTATGAAAGCTCGGTAATATCCTTAACCGACAATTCACCGTTATGTCCTGGCGTATGAAACGATATATGATCTTTTTTGCTTTCTATTGCCGAATTTATAGGGCAGTCTTTATATTCGCTCATGCTAATTGGAACTGTTGAATTTATATCATTCACTTTTTTATTATAGCTTGTTGCATAGCGCACCTTGTATTTCTTGTCTGTCAAAAAACACTAATAACGTTGTTCTTTACTTTATTAATTCAGTTTTGGTTTCATTGTTGGAAATAACAGCACATCACGTATCGATGAACTATCAGTAAAGAGCATAACCATTCTATCTATGCCTATGCCTAATCCACCTGTTGGTGGCATGCCGTACTCAAGTGCAGTCACAAAGTCTTCATCCATCATCTGTGCCTCGTCATCTCCAGCTTCGCGCGCTCTCCCCTGCTCTTCGAATCGATGTCTCTGATCTATAGGATCATTAAGCTCACTGAAAGCATTTCCCATCTCTCTTCCAAAAATGAAGAATTCAAATCTCTCTGTTAATCTGGGATCGTCCTTTTTGCGCTTTGCTAGTGGGCTTACCTCTACTGGATAATCAATAACAAAGGTAGGCTGTATGAGTTTATCTTCGACATACTTATCAAATAGTTCATACATGAGTTTACCCCACGTATAACTATCTTTAACATCAAGTCCCATTTTTATTGCTTTATCTTTTATTATCTCTAGACTATCGCAATAGAAATCGATATCTGTATGAATTTTTACTAACTCACTCATCGTTACACGATGCCAACTACCTTTAAAATCTATTTTCGTTTCTTGGTAGTCTAATTCTTCACTGCCAAGGACTTCTTTAGCACAATGTTTATAAAGCTCCTCTACAATGTCCATCATGTCGTTATAATCAGCAAAAGCCTGATATAGTTCCATTGTTGTAAACTCAGGATTGTGTTTAATACTCATGCCTTCATTTCGAAAGAGCCGACCTAATTCGTAAACTTTTTGAAATCCACCTACAATTAGACGTTTTAAATATAACTCAGGCGCAATTCTTAAGAACATATCAAGATCAAGTGTGTTGTGATGCGTAACAAACGGTCGTGCATTGGCACCGCCTAGTATCGTGTTTAATACTGGCGTTTCAACCTCAATGAATCCCTTATCATCTAAAAATCTACGAATTGCAGTTATAATCTTAGAACGTTTGATAAATACTTCTTTGGTTTCGGGATTAATGATTAAATCTACATATCTCTGTCGATATCTCAAATCTGTATTCTTCAAACCGTGATATTTTTCTGGAAGTGGCAGTAGTGACTTCGCAAGCAAAATATAATTCGATATTTTAGTAGAAATTTCGCCCTTATGAGTTGTAAAAACATCACCTGTTACACCTATGATATCTCCTATATCGAGTTTTTTGAACGCTTCGTATTCATCAACACCTAGTAAATCAACTTTAGCATATAATTGAATTAGCTCTGTACCGTCATAAATATGCGCAAAACTTGCTTTGCCCATTATACGTTTACTCATGATGCGTCCAGCGATTTTTACTGTTTTCCCATCATAATCACTGTAAGAATTTAATATATTGCATGCTTGAGCCGTTCTGTCATATCTAACTTCTTGAAACGGATCATTGCCAGATTCCTTTAGTATATTTAATTTTTCGCGGCGCATAGCAACTATATCATTGATATCTAATTCTTCACATGTGTTTGGTGCGTCATTTATATTTGACATGTGGCATTCACCTCAATTTATTTGCTAATTGACAATATTTTAAAAGTGTTTACGTCACCATTGGGTAAGTATACTTGCGCAATATCACCAACTTTTTTACCAACTAAAGCCTTTCCTATAGGGCTTTGGTCACTAATTTTGTTTTCAACACTATTAGTTTCATAACTCGAAACAAGCTGATATTTTATCTCTTCTTCATAGGTGTTGTCAAAGACTACAACAACATTACCTATGCTGATCTCGTTTGTACCTAAAAGACTAATATCTATAGGATATGCAGAAGAGAGTATAGCAGAGATAGTTGCTATTTCAATCTCTAATTTCTCTTGTGCATCCTTTGCCGCAGTGTATTCTGCATTCTCAGACAAGTCACCAAATTCTTTTGCAATTCTTATTGCATCTGAAATTTCAGTCCTGCGAACTGTTTCGTAGTACTTAAGTTTCGTAGTAAACTCATCAAACTTTGCCTGTGTTAAAGGTATTGTTTTTCCCATGCTAGTTCCTCCGTAGCAAATCAAAACATTTAATAAATCTTTTGCTACTCATTTATAATATTTTATTAATGTGACGTACTCCCGCCGACTAACGCCTACGGCGTTTGAGTCGGGGCTTCTTGGTAACTCCCACTTTCGACAGGATGTTTTACCGAGCTATCCCCCGTGCGTCCCACGGTTCGATGTAATGCGCTATGAGGTGAGTATTCAAAGCCCTTTGCACCGAATGTTGCGGCTTAGTTGATGTCTCTATGATGATGTGCACCACAACTTTCGCATGTCCACGACCTGTCCTGAATATCAGTCTGTCGGTACATAGGCACATACATGACACAGTTTAGGACGGAAACCACTTATCAATCGCCCAGGGGAACTTTCCTTGTTCAGTCAACTTGTATCCGAGGAAACCTAAACATTCCACAGCCGTTGAAATACGCTTCTCCAAAATTCAGAGATTTCGCATTCCCCGCATATTTAAGTCCTCAATGCATACTGCATCGTAACGTTCTATTCGTCTACTCTGCTTTTGAGGAAGTCTTTTCGTTATTCGAGATATGCTTGCAATCGCACCACTTTTTCCACTGCCTTGCTCTATTCTTGCCGCCTTTCTTGCGGCGGGACAACTTGCGTTGTTTGCGAGTTTCTCTTGCGATCGCCGATAAAATCGTGGGTATGAGGCTGTCGCCATTGCTATCAACCTACAGTTCGGGCATCGAAAAATCCAACCCCAGAACATTTACAGTCTTAATGGATTCAACGGTCATTTCAGGCTCTAAAGTATGGATGCGCAATACTTTAAAGACGAGCGATTGACACTAACTGATTTCAACTTGTAATCAGATAGAACTTGACGATGCTGTTCTACACTGACACGTCTTAACTTCGGGAGTTTCAAGTAACTTGCGAGCTCTATGTTCCCATAAGCAAGGTTTGTCGTATAACTGTAGTGCCCTTGGTGCTTACTTTTGAACCGTGGAAAGCCTATTGATTTACCCGGAAGAAATTTTAGAAAGCCGCTTCTAGATGTAACCCCTCGTTTCACAGTGCGAGTGAATCCACTTCCTCGAGCACTCAAACTCGGTTTTGTATTGCGCAGGCGTTGTAGCTTGCGACTCCTTAGTGGAGTCATAATGCAGGGTTTTATCCGCATTTCATTCGCTAAGGGTGATTTTGTAGCTTGGAAATATATACACAGAGATTTCTTTGAGATGCTGACGTTGCATCGAATGAACCTGCGTCGATACTTTACAAAAAGCACAATGTGATACCACATCTTGAACCGCATGATTTTACTATCCAAGTCCTCTCGAAAATCAGACCTCCCTTATATGCACTGATTCTTTCACAAATTCTCCGGAGTGTCAATACAGGACGGTCGAACAAGGTGTGCCTTCATCTCACCGCTTATAGAGGCGGGAGACTTTTCACACATAAGGTTAAATGTTCAAATTATTATCGATTTCAAGAGTTTATAAAATGCACACACTTTCTATCAGATGTGGTTAGCTCTCAAACTAAACTTCTAATCTGATTTATAAGAATAAACACTTTGTAGTTAAATAAACTTATTTAATTCATACACTTCATTTATATTCGTGCTACATTATATTATATTGCGTTGTTGTTGTCAACATATATTTTGTTATGCTATAGAGCCGGAATGTAGATTGTAGAATGTAAAATGAATTGTCGCAGAAAATTGAAAATTTTCAGACCGTCAAAGAACATAAATTTCCCTCGTATATCTCATAAGAATTGCAAACTTTGTGTATAAAACGTGGCATGAGGTTATGCAATGCATTTGTGCGTTTGCGAATGACATCAGCAACTAAGGCGGAGGCTATATTGTTTTGGGCGTGGCGGCGAACAATGGAGTACCGCAGTTTCCTGTTTGCGGAATTGCAAAGTGCGTACAATTATGTACAGCTATCAAAAAGGAGTCTTTTATGCGCTTAAAAATTAGCAAATCAAAATTCACTACTTCTCTTTATGTAATAAAATCTGTTTATGAAAATGGCGTTAACACAACAAAGGTGGTTGAAAAAATAGGAACTCTTGAGGAAATAAGAGAAAAGTCAAACGGAGTGGACCCTTTTGTGTGGGCAAGAGAATATATTGATAAGTTAAATTCAGATAGCAAGAAAATAAAAGCAAATATCATGATCCCATATTCCCCAGTTAAAACGATTAACTATAATGATAGATTATATAGTGGCGGATACCTGTTTTTGCAAAAAATCTATCATGAATTAAAACTTGATGACATCTGTAAGGATATTGAAAAGAAATATTCCTTTGATTATGATATAAATTCAATTTTATCACGCCTAATATATGCAAAAATTTTGCATCCAGCTTCAAAGTTGTCCACGTATGATGTAGTTCAGAACTTAATTGAGCCACCAGATTTCAATTTACATGATATTTATCGCTCATTAGATGTTATAGCTAAGGAGAGCGATTATATTCAAGCCGCTCTTTACAAAAATCGGCAGAGATTTTGCAAGCATAACTCAAAAATATTGTTTTACGATTACACAAACTTTTTTTTCGAAATTGAGGAAGAGCGTGGTTTAAGGCAATATGGAATATCAAAAGAACATAGGTCAAATCCGATTGTGCAGTTAGGGTTGTTTATTGATGGTGATGGTTTGCCGCTAGCATTTTGTATTAATCCTGGCAACACAAATGAGCAAACAACATTAAAGCCGCTTGAAAAGATGATAATTAAAGATTTTGGACTGGCAAAATTTGTCGTTTGCACAGATGCTGGACTATCTTCAACTGCAAATCGAGTATTTAATACTCTTGGAGAGAGAGCATTCATAACGACTCAATCGATAAAACAATTAAAAGGATTTTTGAAAGAATGGGCATTAGACAAAAAAGGGTGGCGCATTATCGGTAATAATAATATATTTGATCTAAATACAATTAGTGAAGAACTCCATAAAAACACAATATTTTACAAGGAGCGATGGATAAACGAAAATGGACTAGAACAAAGACTAGTAGTTACTTTTTCGATAAAGACGCGAAATTATCAGAGAATAATAAGGGAAAATCAAGTCAATCGAGCAGTAAAATTAATTGAAAGTACTGCAAAAACTCGACATAATCAAAATGATTATAAAAGGTTTGTTACTACAACGAATTTGACAACCACTGGAGAGCTAGCAGAAAACCAGGAGCTTTCAATTAATTGTCAGCAAATACAAAAAGAAGAGATCTTCGATGGATATTACGGTGTTTGCACAAATCTTGAAGATAATGTTAGTGAAATTATAAACATAAATAAAGGTCGTTGGGAGATAGAAGAATCATTTCGAATTATGAAGACCGAATTAAAATCTCGCCCTGTATATCTAA
>JAITQU010000031.1 GCA_031288735.1 Christensenellaceae bacterium | reverse complement strand
TATTACTAAAATTTGGCGAAATTTAAATTCAATCAGTGGTACTAAGCCACCTCCGAATAAATACATAAGACTTTCAAAGTAGTTGATAATAAAAAATGAAAATACACAAGCAAGAATTGAATTAATTATTGCGATAATTAAACTTTCAGAAGAGAAAATATTTAAAACATCTCTACCTCTTGCGCCTACAGCACGCAAAACTCCAATCTCTTTTTGCTTATAGTTAATACTTGTAGCGATAAAATTCATAATTGATAATGAAGCAATTAGTATAAGTCCAATAACAAACCAAACAACTATTTTTGACAAAAATTCTGAAAAAGCAACGTTACCTCTAATCGCATCATGAACTGATACATTAACTTTCCATCTTGGAACAGGATCGTAGATTTCATAAGAATTGTCGCCACTAAAAAAATTTAATGAAGCTATATTTTTTAGTTGATTTTTGTCTGTAGGCATCTTTGCAACAGCAAACAAAATTTTGGGGGTTAAATCATAATAATTCACATATGTAGTAAAAAATTCATCTGATGCGTAAACTTCATAACCATAATCAGTATCAGCAAAATAACCAATAATTTTACAATATTTTTCAACCTTACCGTATTTTATTATGATGTTGTTCTTAGAAGCTGCTCGATTATTAAGGAGTGTCATTACTGCTGATGAAACTATTACTTCATCGCTAGCAAGGCGAGTTCTAGTAGTTTCATTGTCAGAGAAATTATAATATTTTTGAGATGAATATTCTGTAATTTGTGTTTTTAGACCAGTAGGATTAAGACTGCCATCTCGAAAATATTGAAATGATTTATCGGTATTTTCAGTATTTTCATTAGGATAATCGTTTTGTTTGTAAGTATCAATATAGTGTAGTGAAATTAACAAGGAATGATGAATGTCAACATTTGGTGCTAAAAAAAGGAGACTATGATAAGTACCACTCCAATCATAATCATAATCAAAATATTCACTACTTTGGTGATACTCACTTGGATACATATCAATATTAAATTTTGTATCGATAACACCAGTTATCGTAAATGGGACATTACCTATCACAATTTTTGGGCTATAGCTCAAAAAAGCACGAATATTTGTTAGTTGCTCTGACGAGTATTTTACAGTATCGTCTTTAAATCCATATTTAGTAAAGTGATCAAAAACAAACTTTGTTATCGCTATTTCTTTATTTGTAGTCGGTACCCTGCCAGTAATATCAAACGATAGGTAGGCTAGTTCTGGTTGAGAAAGTTTAATTAAACCCTCAAATTCATCTTTAACATAAGGGAACATGTTAATACCATTAGTGCTATTACTATAAAAATTACGATCGTATCTTACAGCTTGAGAGAATAATGCATCATTAACAAAGCTACTTCGATAGCTTAACTTTTTTGCAGAACTTAAGTCAGTATCGTCAGAATAAGAAGTAGTCACGAATGAATTATTATCATCAGGAGTTGGAATATTCCCACCATAAACAGGTGTAACATCAATTCCAGTATTTTTTTCTATTTCGTTAATATCGTAATCTTTTAAGTTCGTATAATAATAGTAATAAGAATCACTGCTTGAGTATTGTGATTTAAAATGTTTAGATTGATAAAAACTTACAGTTGAATACTTAGGTAAGTGTTCAAGAAGAACGCGTTCACCATTATATGAAAAAATTGTATCGAAAAAAACTGATGAGCATAATGCAATTAATGTAATAAATAAAATAACTGCTAATCGAATCTTTTTATGTTTTAGGTTGGACGCACCAATTTTAATTGCGGATAGTATCGGTAGTTTTGATTTAACTAATTTCAAGGGAGTGTTGTTTGTGTTAATTTTACTTACATCAGTGGGGGAGAAATTTTCTCGACTACAGTCTTCTCTAATATTGGCAATACGACAAAATTTCTTATTCAAACCGCTTTCAATTGAAATAAATGCCTCACTATCTGTATTGCTTAGATGGTCATTTATCGTATTCAAATCTTCAATAGTGAGTTGACATCCTTTTTTGATATGCAAGACATCATCACCTATGCATTGAAAACTAGGACTAGTATCAACAGGTAAAATATAATTCTTTTGTGTGTCGCTTATGATTTTTCCATCAGAGAGTTCAATAACTCTATCGCCATATAATTCAGCGTACTCGCGATCATGGGAAACAATTAAAACTAATTTGTCATTAGATAGTTTTTTTAGAGTTTCAAATACTTGTAATCCAGAATTGCTATCCAAAGCTCCTGTAGGTTCATCTGCCATTATTATTTCAGGCTGTTTTATAAGTGCACGCGCTATCGCTACTCTTTGTGCTTGACCGCCAGACAGCTCATTAGTCTTTCTATTAGAAAAACCAGCTAAATCTACTACATCTAATACCTGATTAAGCTCGTCAATGTTAACGGATTTTCCTTGCAAGCGAATAGCTAAGGAAATGTTGTCACCAACAGTAAATTCCTCTAATATATTATAATCTTGAAAAATGAATCCAATTAAAGCATTGCGATAGCTATCTAGCTCACTTTGCAAAAAATCACTAGATGAACGTCCTTTAATAAACATATCACCAGAATCAAATTTATCTAAGCCACCAATTAAATTAAGTAAAGTCGATTTCCCACTACCAGATTTACCTAATATGAAAACCATTCCTTTATCAGGAAACTTTAAGCTGATATTATCGATTGCAAGAACAGAAAGCCCTTTTTTTGTGACATATGTTTTTGATACATTAATAAGCTCAATCATTTTGTTGTATTAACTCCTACACTAGTTTTGAATATTTAAGATAATTTTAAAAACACACATAAAGTAAAGTAATTTAAAATTCAATTATCCCAAAAGTAGCATATTAAGTTGCTACTTGTCAATTAAATTCACATATTAATCACAAAATTTACGTTTTTTTGTTACTGTTCACACTTCAACTGAATTAATTGTTAATGTTGATAAATTCAAGACGCATTTCTTAAATTGCCATTTAAAAGAGCTTTTTCTACATTTGAAACGCATATTACTGTGTCTTTT
>JAITQU010000028.1 GCA_031288735.1 Christensenellaceae bacterium | reverse complement strand
CTCTCTACTGCTTTTAAGCGATCAAACTTTTCTTCTTTATTGCAATTATAGCGCGCTATAAAAAAACCATATACTATAGTTTGTGCAAACATGTCAGCAAAGTCATTAACGGTTAAACTAGATACTAAATCAGTTTTTAATTTTAAATATATTGCGTTGAGTGTTTCATATGCCGATGCATATTCATTTGTAAGAATGCTCTTTACAATTTCGCGTAGATGCTTTCCGTATGAAGCCATATATTCCGCAAGTTTTGCGGAACTATTAATATTAGCTGGAAGAAGAATAAAGGTACTAAGAGTTTGAATAAATAAATCAATCTTGTCTTCATTTAGTTTAAATCCGTTTTTATATTGTGAGATGAGTGTTATCTCAATATACATTTCTTTTCTATCGGCGGTATAAAATTGCCAAATTAAATTATCTGTAAAAATTAAATTTTTATGTTTTTCTTTTTCGATTTTAATTTGATCTGGAGTACTTTCCTTGCCACCTATACTTTTAACTTCTACTGCAGCAAACGAAGCACTCATGTTGATATCGTCCTCAAGATGCCAAATTTTGAGATCGGTGTTTTGTCCTAAAGAACCAGATCGACCAGAAGAAACATCTATAGCCCTACACCCGAAGGATTCAAGCAAATTTATGGTTGCTTTGTAATATGGGCTTTCTATATTACCTAAATTGTAACAATCAGATACTTCCATAAAGTATTTTTTTACAGCTTCTTTTAAAGCTTGTTCATTTGATTCTTTTGTCATTATAAACTCCTTAAGCTTAAAATTTAATTTAAATACTAATCACTCCCTGCTAGTTTAACATAAACGTGAAACATCTATGAAATTTCAAGGTTTTCACATTCATTGTACTATTTTTTTTTAATTTAGACTATACATTATCTAATTGCTTTGGGTAATTGAGGAACATATCATGAGTTGTTATCAATTTCCTTTGAATTTTCTTAAACGTTTCGATTCTTGGAAATGTATAATTCCTAATCAAACTCGTATTTTTCTCCATGCTTGTTTTGTATGCTTATTTCTTTGTGTTCAAAAATACGTATATCACTCATTTGGAAATTTTAGCGCATTTCGATTTGTGCACCATGCATTATCGTAACTTAAAAACATAATCTGCTTGAGTTATCCATTTCGGTATTTAGCAAATTCATTCATTTTGGCATTTGTGCCATTTATTTCTTTTGAAGTCTCCATTTTTGTTTATCGTCACTTTTTTGTGCATTATTTATAGAAAAACACTCCTTTAGCAAGTTCTTGAGCAACCTTTATCTCAGCATTCACGTGTTTATGCCGATAAACTACTGGTCGCTCTTTTTACAAAGCTTGAAAAATAACCGATCTATCAAAACTGAGTCTTTTCTCTTTGCTAAAGAAATAACTGTTTGTCTTTGGAGTGCTTTACGTTTTCTCGTTTTTAATAGTCTGTATTTTTTGAAATATGTATCATATTTTTGAGACTTAAATACCTGACGGAAATTTAGTAGAATTTGCTGTTTTATTAATAAAACGGTTGCTTTTTTGGTTAGATTCAAAAACGTTCTTCGGACTCTTCTTTTATAGTTGTCTCAATTTTTTTAAGTATATATCCTCTTTTTCTGTCTTTTTAGAGCGTTTCTATGCACCGTATACCTGATGCTCTAACAGCTTATGGAAACCAAATTTGTATATGATCAAGTCCTTTCCTACAATTGTCGTTTTTCTTCGCTACTATTATAAATTTTCTTTCTATAGCATCACGCTAACTACTACGATGTCACCTATGTTTTTTCGATAGGTAAAGGTGTAAAGCCTAATGAGCTCGTAGTGCATCTAATTCATGTAGCCTGTAGTCAGTTGCACAATGCGAAAGCTGCTATTTTGAGCATACTAATACTATTATTTAGACATATTTTTAGGTGGCAACCCTATGAATCGATTGTAAACATCTTGAGATTTCTTAAGGCAGTGTCAACTACTTTAATCTTAATATTAGCAGGCTAAATTCACTATTTGTATCTTTGTAAAAACGTTCCGCTCTCGTTGTTTGCTCTCAAATTAATACAATAATTTTATCATATTTTCGACAAAATGCACAGTTAATCGATGTTTTATTTACTATTAGACTAGTACTTTGTGCTAGTAAATTAGCTTGGATGGAGTATATTACGAAACAAGTAATGAGGGCTAAATTAATGAAGAGACTGCAAGCAGAAAATGAAGTTTTAACGAAAGTACTAGAATTATTATAACGCACTTTGGAGGAGCTAATGGATTAATGACATTCAACGGTGTAGACATTTACAACAAACATAATGTCAGGAGTTTAACGACTGCCACTTAAGATATAGTGTTGATAAATCCTTGTGTCTATACCTGAACACGTTGAAACTGTGTGCTTTATCAGTAGATTCTGAGTAGCTTACGACACTTTCACCAAAAAATATTACAATCTCATAGCATTAAGGAACGCCTTAAAAAATTTTTTCGATTGCGAAACAGCCTTTGAGTGTCTAGCGGATTATTTAACAAAAATATGGTTACGTGCTCCATGCAACAAAAAACAAATTTTTCTTAGGGTCTTGTCGAAGATAATTTTCGGACAGTTTGACATAAATTTTTGCCTTACAATTCATCCGATGCGCATAAAGCCAATCGATGAATTATACTTGAAATCAAAGGCATGCTACAATAGACAAGATGGTTTGTGGAGTTGTTTTAATTGCTACTTTCGATGACCTCATCGTCATTTTTAAAATTTTGAAACTTCGCAATAAACGCTTCCAATAAGTCTGCGTGAAGTAAATAAACTATATATTTGGAGTTTTATTATGTTAGTACTAGGAAACAATAAAAATGTTGAGTGCCCTCTATATATGTTGTTGTGATTGACAATGAAAAGACCTGACCGCCACGAAATGCAGTCCAAGAACAGGCATGTGTCAATATATCAAAACAAAGGAAGAAGACGCATTTATGGTTCGACCGTCAAAATGTAAATTTAGATTATTGTGTTAATCTAATGATGTGTAAATTGTTTTATATACATAATTTGTCGAGGTTTTTGCGGAAATTAAAGGAAAATACTGTAGTTTTCGTCATCAGCGAAGGGGTTTTTTGATTAATATTGTAACGTATGTGCTTTGACGGTCTAACCATTTATGGAAAGAAGCAGAAAAATAATGTGTTTTACATGAAAGGTATGTGCAAGAAAAAGACCTTTTTGTGCTAATTGTATTTTAGTCAGCTCAAGATTTATCACCAAAAACAGTATACATGTGGTATAACGATCGCTGTCATTTAGAAAATGTTTTCAAGCACTATAAGAGCGATGTGCACCTTTATAAAACTGCGCCTTTGCAAAACCTCGATTTCATAATTTTTTCGATAATCTCATAGCGGTTATCAATTTCTTTTCTACTCTTCCACGCATCGAATTATACGTAATGCCTCAAACGGTGTTCTTACACATTTAACATATTGAAAATTACTTGAAGACTTAATTCGACTTTGGGAAATGACCGAGTGCGGTCACCGAAAAAGTGACAATGAGTATTGGATGCATGCTCAAATTATGGGATTCCGTGGATTTTAGAAATTGGGATAACCCCTAGTACTAAATAGAAAAGATCAAAAAAAATTAAGTGTCCAAGTAGGAAAGTATCTGATACAATCGAAATTGAACACTGACTACAGCCTATCCTCCACTATTTAAACAAGCTAATATAGATTTCATGTTATTTTGACACAATATTAATAGCACCCTCGATTTAAATATTGTTTTGCATTTCTAGTTGAAAGCATGACTCAAGTCGAACGAGAGCAATTAAAATTTGTCTTGAAAAAGTGTTTGCATAATTGCTTTATGTGCATGTAATCTATTCTCAGCTTCATCAAATATTGTTTTAGCATGCGCTTCAAATGTGTTTTCGGCAATTTCCTCTCCCTTGTGTGCTGGTAAACAATGAAGAACGATGGCTGATTTATTAGCACATGAGAGTAATTTATTATTAACCTGATAATCTCGAAAAGCAAGTTTTCGTTGCTCAACAGTCTTTTCTTGACCCATAGATACGAAAACATCGGTATATACAGCATCTGCATTTGCTACTAAAGCAAATGGATCGGGACCTATTTCAAACTCTCCATTTTCTTTTGCCCAATCAATAAGCTTTTGATCTGGATAAAACCCTTCTGGGCAACTTAGAGAAATTGCCATTCCCGTTTTAATGCATCCTACGATCAGCGAATTAGCAACGTTGTTTCCGTCTCCGATATAGCAAAGCTTTTTTCCCTTTAGATCGCCTTTTACTTCTTTTACGGTCATTAAGTCGGCAATTATTTGAGTTGGATGACAATAATCAGTTAGTCCATTTATTATCGGAATTGATGCGTATTTTGCAAGCTCTTCTACATCATTTTGAGAAAAAGTTCGTATCATAATTAGGTCAAGATAACGCTCTAAAACTCGTGCAGTGTCAGCTATCGATTCGCCGCGACCGAGCTGAATATCGTTTGCGTTAAGAAAAATAGCACTGCCGCCTAACTGTTTAATGCCAACCTCGAATGAAACTCGTGTCCTTGTAGAGGATTTTGTGAATATCATGCCCATTGTCTTGTTGAGAAGGTAATCATGCTTAATGCGGTTGTCTTGCTTAAATTTTAAGTTTATTGCTAAATCAATAAGTTGATTTATTTCATCAGCAGATAAATCTTGCAGCTTTAAAAAGTCTTTCATGTACCACCTCTATTTTAAAAATATTATTTAGACTGTAATTTAGCTTCGGTTTTCTCATCGTTTTTTTAGCTACTAGACAAATTCTTATATCAATTGCCTTCATCAACAAGACACTGTCATAACAAAATTTGTTTGTAGTTTATGAGTTCTCAATTTGTCAGTGTAAGTCAAGGATCAATAGTCAATAAGTAGATTGGCAAAGTCCCAAAACCTGAGCGTCCTCTGAAACTCTATGCATTTATAGTAACATAAGTTGACATAGCGATCAACTAATTTCCAGAGGAATAGCTAGTTTGCATAGACTCGACGTTACTGTTCACACTTCAACTGAATTAATTGTTAATGTTGATAAATTCAAGACGCATTTCTTAAATTGCCATTTAAAAGAGCTTTTTCTACATTTGAAACGCATATTACTGTGTCTTTT
>JAITQU010000158.1 GCA_031288735.1 Christensenellaceae bacterium | reverse complement strand
ATCTGGGTCAATTAGATTAACTTCTCTCTTACCTGTATTATCTGGCGTGCCATGTTCCTGTGCATATTCTTTGATCATTTCCTGCAATTGCTTTTTCAGATAGAGGTTATCTATCTTTTTTGTATACTCCAAGTATGCTTCTTCATCCTATGCATGGTCAGCTTCATCACATTTCTTCATGAATTCTCCTATTTTTTTGTTTATCGTTTCTAGTTTTTTATCAGCTCTTTTTTTCGCTTAAACTGAATTTTGAATTGCAATTGGCTCTGAACTTTGATCCATCAACTATTATTTCTTTGCCTTTACATATTTTTTGCGATTAGACTTAAGCAACTTAGGCAATTGAAGAATTTAAAGTTACATTGCCTCGATGAGAACTTTATAAAACTGCGATTAATATAGTAGCAGTGATAATAGCTAGTAAAGCTCTAAATTTGTATCTCTTCTTTATGAGCACGAATCTTGTCAGAAGAAACATGGTAACAATATAGAGCATTGCAAAAATATTTAAGTCATTGGGGTAATATTGTGCAAAAGAAAGGTTGGAAATAAAAGAAGAGATCCAGCCTAAACCCAACAAAATATAGCTCACTGGGACAAACAAGAAGCTCATAAAGGGCATGACTAAAAACAATAGAGTTGTCAAAATGAGAATAACAAACAGAATGCTAACGAAAGGAATTACGACTATACTGCTTATCATAAAGTAGATACCAAATGCAGTAAACGAGTTTATTAAAACAGCACCCATAATGGTGTTTGAAGATATTGATAAGGAAGCAGATGTAGATAAGAAATCGGAAAATTTACTCTTGCCTCTATTTAAAAACAGCTTTAGTCGTGGATAGAAGCATACAACGCCGAGCATCGCAGCTGCATATAATTGAAAGCCAGTTTCGAAAATAGAAAGTGGCTGAATTAATAACGATAAAAGAACTGTTAAAGAAAGAGTTGATAGTGGGTCAAAACGTCTTTTTAGAAAATCGCCTATTAGAACAATTGCAATAAAGAAAAGAGTTCTAAGCATAACTACAGGAAAGCCTGTTATTGCACCAAATAAAAGTAACAAAAACATTGTCACAGAAAGAGAAAGTCGGCGGTTAATCTTGAATAATCTTAGTAATGAAAAAATACACAAAGCAATGAAGGCAATATGCAAACCAGATGACGCAAACAAACGAGACAATGCTGTTGCATTCAAATCAACACTAGTGGAACTATCGATAACAGATCTTTCACCTAGCATAAGAGATGCAGCGATCTTTGCTGACGCTGGATTCATATATTTGATATATCCATTTCGTATAGAAGCTCGTAGAGAATCAAATCCTTTGTAATTTTCACTAGATACAACAATGCCTTGCCGCCCTTCCATTCGGTAATTGATTTTCGAATAGTAGTAACTCATTGAATATGAATCAAATGGGTCGTAGTTAAAAGCTTCCACGTATCCTTGGATTTGAACGATATCACCGATTTCGAACGCATCATTAGAAAAGACCACTACATTTCTCGAAGAATCTGGATCTGGTAGTCCTGATCCGAAATAGACGTCATCGAATATGTATGTAAATTCATAATTTCTACGACCTGGCGAAATATCGACAACTCTACCCTCAATGTTGATGTCATCAGCAGTTTCTTCAACATGAGTAATTGTAGAACTCAAGAAAAATACTCCGAATCCAGCTAGCAGGACAAAAAACAGAATTAATAACAAATTTTTGTTAAAAATATAAAACAGAACTCCAATAACGAGAACAAATACCAATGATATGAAAAACGCAACATCATTTTCAAGCAGAATCGCTGCAAGTGCGATACCGATAATAAAACAAACCGTTGCAAAAAACACAGGACGGAAATTTAAAAATTTATTTTTATTGACTCCAGAAAAATTGAGTTTCAATTTGACATTCTCCATACACGTTAAAAACGTTAGTGCTTAACGGGCATATTTGAGGTAACTACAAACTGTAATAATTCGTTGTGTGATCGATTAATTACATAAATTTATAGATTATACGCCCTATAAAGTTTATCGGAATAAGTGAAATGCGTAATGCGGTTAGCTTTTCGCGCTGTCTTGAGTATTTGGGTTCAATATCTGCATAAGAAATAAATTGCAATTTCTCTAAGATTTCAGCGGGGTCAAGTCCACAAGAGAGTGGCAGACCTGTTTTGTATTCTATATTTGGTTCAAGATCAATATAATTTGAGAAAAAAGGCACTTTTAAGTTGCTGATATCTAACATTAGTTTTCTGACAAATGTATTAGATAAAAGAGTGATGACAATGGCATCGTTTGTTTTTGTAATTTTGACATCAATGCTTGGTATCTCTAGTTTTGCTTGATTATCTCTTACAAGCAAGCAGGTTTTTCTAATAACGATTTCATCATCAGCATCGTTTAATTGCGCAAACGCTGCAATGCGATTAAATTTATCTTTGAAAGGTAAACAGTTTAGCTCATCAACTATTTTAACGGAATAAGGTGCAAGCTCAATAGACTCTGTTTTATTATATCGTACAGCACCACTAAATTCGGTTAATCTATAGTCAAGCTTGCCAGAAAAAGCGGTCGCAGAATCATTTACAGCATAGAGCGAAAGAGTATTATTCAACTTTACAAACGACAAACCAATCGGCGAATAGAAGTCATGCGCATAATAATGTAGTGCTTTGTAATTGCACAAGTAATCTATCCCAGACCAACTTGCAGTAGGCCAACAATCATTGAATTGCCAATACAATGCGCCATTACATCTACCAAGATTTCGTCTCCAATGGTCAACTGCTACGGCGATACTCTCCGCCTGTGTAAGCTGACTTAGGTAAGTTAGGTGATCATAACGTTTTGGAATACGATAATTGGCAATGATGTAATAGAGAATTCTGTCGTTTCCAGCACCGCATTTTTGATGCGCTTTCATTATCGGTGAATGCAGTTTAAGATCATTATCGTTTTCACAAACAGAGCGGATAGTGTTTATAGGGGGCAACGACTCAAAACCAAATTCGCTACAAAATCTAGTATAACGCTTTAGGAAATAGGTGAATGGCATCATTCCATGCCAAACAGACCAAATATGAGTGTCTCCCGTATCATCTGAGTTAATTTTATATTTGTGTTTGCCAGAACCTGGTGAAGTCGGCCAGTATCGACAAGAAGTTATAGTTTGAATTATTGTGGGTAGAGTCTCGTAAAAAAAATCTTTGTATGAATTCAAAAGCTTAGAATACAAAGACCAAGCAGCACTCATAGCTTCTATTTCATTATTTCCACAAAGTAGAGCAAGAGATGGATGCGTTCGTAATCGTTTAACATTGCTTTCAACTTCGTATTTTACTGACTCTAAGAACTGTGAATCATCAAACGGATACAATCCACATGCGAACATAAAGTCCTGCCAAACAAGAATACCGTACTTGTCGCAAAGGTGCATAAGAACATCGGATGCATATAGTCCGCCACCCCAGATACGTATCATGTTATAGTTTGCATCAGACATAGCGACGACATATTTTTCTAATAGCTCATTACTAACCCGAGCTGGAAAACTATCTGCAGGAATCCAATTAGCACCCTTAGCAAATATACGACACCCGTTAACAATAAAGCAAAAATCCTCACCAAATTGATCTTTTTCAGTAGACAAAATGAGTGAGCGAATGCCAATTTCAATCAGTTTTGTTGATTTTCCAGCTGTGATTTTAAGTGAATATAGAGGTTGCTGTTTGCGAGCGGGAATTGTCCCGTTAGGAAACCATAGCTCAGGATTTTCTATTTGGATAGAGCATTTGTAAATTGAAGCTTTTTCATTTTGCGAAACGCATTCACCTGTAGTCGATGCAACAGTAACACCATCAGGAGCGAAGAGAGAAACATAAACATCATCGTCAGGATACTCAATTTCCGCAAGAATTTCTAAAGTAGCAAAATTCTGAGAAATAATTTGCTCAGTGCGAATCGCACCTATAATATTGGTGCCGGCACAAATTATTGCCACCTTACCGTCAAAACCACTACACGGAAGAGTGGGACCCCAATCCCATCCGAATTGATAGGCGGGTTTGCGAATGTGACCAAATCCGTTTACGCCATTCATATTGGTTGGCAACTTTATTTCTTTCAGCTTCTCTTCAATATAAGAAACGGGGGAAAACAGAGTAACTGTTATTTTGTTTTCACCTTCCTTAATGAAATGCTTAATGTCAATGTCATATGGAATATGAGCATTTCTAGTAGAAGTTACATAAGTGTCATTTATCGAAATATCTGCGACAGTATCAATGCTATCAAAATGTAAGCGTACAATATTTGAATCGAGCATTTGTTGAGTTGCAACAAAACTCTTTTCATAAATCCAATCAAGTTCACTGACCCAAAAAAGATTTTTTTCATTGACACCAAAAAAAGGATCTTCACAATATTTGTCATTTACCAAATCCAAATAATTACAAGAAGGAAGATTGGTCCAGCCATTAAACAAACCATTTTTTGATGAATAATGCCAGTTTGAAGAAATATCGTATGTTTTCAAATTCAAACACTCCAGCGGTCAGCAAACCTAGCATCTTTTTGATACTAGTGCTACGAAACGAAATTAATTTTCATAAAATCCCAAAATATGCTTGTTGACAAAACAACAAGGTAGTCTGATGAACTACATCAAAAAACATCACAGTTGAGATCGGATTTTATGTAAATTTGAAAAATGCTAGTTTACTCGGTGCGAACAAGCATGTATTTACGAGAGTGGAATCCAGCCCGAACCAAACAAAATACCTATTATAGCAATAACAACGATAATCCAGTAAATCACATACCAAGCTGTGCCTAATTTTTTTGCATAGTTGTGTGCCGCGAGAGCGACAGCTACTAATAGCAATATATCTTTAAGGAAATTCAAAACGGCAGCTACTCCGCCTAAGGCAGGAATCCACACGATCACCCAAATAATACCTGCTAGTATTAAGGCCACAAAAGAGCAAATTGAAACTATACTACTTTTTGTAATAACGTTTGATTTTTTAGACATAATCGGTTATCCTCCTAATATGACAAATTAATTCACATTTAGTCAAATCAACTAAATTAATTCAATTATACTATTTTATAACCCAAATTGCAACACGCATGACAGAGTTAGTAAAATCATGAGCGCAGTTTGCTGGTCACACCCCATCTAGAAAAACTAACTATGAAAAAAATTTTTGAAAAAACCTGAAATTTCGAAAGCTCTATCATCTCTATCTCACGCAACGCCTCTTTTAACGAAATAACACAACATCAATAAAAAATTATACACACTCACCTTTAGCCTTTACTCAAGGTACATTTATGTAAACATATGGTAAAAGTGCGCACGTTTAAGAGTGCCTTTATGGAACATGTCTATCTGTTGGTGTGAAATGGAATACATCAAGTATAACTGCATATCAGTAGTAATCTAAAAAAATGTAACAATTTAGATAACGAAAATCACCATTACACATCATGATCTGCGTTAACAGGTTAATTTCTTATAATGGTTCCATTATCTATGTCTTGTAAGAGAAGCCAATATCCGTCAAACCCCAGGATGCCAGGAACAGGAAGAAAATCGCACAGGTCTTCGGCCTCCTTTGGCGGTTGATTACTTGCGATACCTGGCACTCCATATGCAATATGCGTTGTTTTTCCTTCGTTTGTTAGTAGTCCAATGACATAATACTCATCGTCAGCATATTCAATTTTTGCCCACCGACTATCAGGAATCAAAGACTCTAAATTATCTTCTTTAGGATTAATTGTCATAAGCTCTTCAATGCGACTCTTAACCCTTTGGTAAAATCTGTCACCGCTTGGTATAGTAAAAATATTATTGTCTGCACTTGCCTGAGTTCTGATTTGAGAAACACCAGAATCCATAGTTGAATTAATGCTTTCACTTTGATCACTAGTGGCATTTAAAGGTGGAACTATCTCGTCATTTAAAAAACTGGAAGAAACAGGACAGATATTATTATTGCAACTTTCATTTTTTATTTTGGTTTCGATGCTTATGGTGCTTGGTAATTGATTTGAAGAAAAGGTTGAGGAGTCTGGATATTTCTCATCATTATTTTGCTTTTGATGTGAGCTTTTTTGATACTTATCACTATCTATTTTGCTTGTAGTTAATATCTGATGAGTTAATTTTTCATCGTCATCTGTTTGTGCTGACATGCAATATTTAGCATGTTGTTTTAACATTGAAATGTTTACAATAGCTTTGTCTCCTCCAGTAGCACATATATTAAGTGCTGAATCTAACATGATTACACCAATTTGATCGAGTGAAGAAAAAAAACTTGATAATTGGATTTCTGTTTTTTCTGCCGAGATTAATGTAAAAATTTGTGGTTGAGCACTAATTTTTATTCCCATATAAAACAAACAATCCTTTTCGTTTATTATTATTTTTGCCCCAGAAGTATAACCTATTCTAACAAACGTTATATAACCATTTATTTTATTCCCAGTTAAGGCAACAGTTTTTTTAATTAACGACATATATCCTCCGCACAATTTTCAAAGAAAAAGACTGTGAAAAACTGCTATCTAGAGTATATGTATTGACCAAATTGTTTATGAATTCTGACATTAAAGCATGTCAAAATTGAAAATAACATCGTCTAGTGTGCTAAATAGTTGTTATCAGAAAAGCATAAGAATTAGTGCTTAAGTAAGCAAAATGATTGTTACAGTACTTTAACTATTTCCGTCAAACGATCGGATAGCATTATATAGTCATTTAATGATAATGCCTCGCCACGTATGTTAGCATCTAATCCACATGATGTTATAACTTCGAGAGCATCCATTCTGGATATGTTGAAAGTGGGGACAATGTTGTTGAGAAGAGTTTTGCGGCGCATTGCAAACCCTGCGCGAATAAATTTGCATAAAACGCTTTGATTTTTAGCAGTAGGAATGTCATCCTTGATCTGCAAGTGAACCACAGCACTATCGACTTTTGGCTTTGGATGGAACTGTTCTTTGTTAATTATCCTCTTTATTACAGCCTCACCACGCATTTTTAATGCAAGAGTGATAGCCCCATAATCTGGAGTATTTGGTTTAGCAGTCAAACGTTTAGCGACTTCTAATTGAACAGTCAACGTCATAGATTTCAAGGGCAAACTGCTTTCTAAAAACCGCATGATTAATGGCGTGGTAAGATAGTATGGAATATTTGAAACTATTTTAAATTCGCCTGCTGTTAATGCATTTATTTCAGAATCACTCAGTTTCATAACATTTGCAAATAGTACTTGCACATTGTTAATTCCAATAAGAGATCGGTTAAGATATGGTTCAAGCTCGTGATCAATTTCTACGGCTATAACAGTTTTGGCTTTTTTAGCTAACGCCATAGTAAGTGTACCCGCACCAGCCCCAATTTCTAAAACGACATCGTCATTAGAGAGTTCAGAGTCATCAACAATTCCTGCTAGCAGAACAGAGTCAAATAAAAAATTCTGACCAAGGGTTTTTTTAAATTTAATGTTACCAATGGTGTTATGCATATTCATACTAATTTCTTAAAAAGAGTTTTTGCGTTTTGCGTAGTTAATTCAGCAATATCAGCATCTGGCAGTATTTTTTTAATTTTTTCTACTACGAGCGAAATAAATTTAGGATAATTCGTTTTTCCACGGTGAGGCACTGGCGTCATGTAAGGACAGTCTGTTTCGACAAGTAATCTGTCAAGAGGAAGTCCTCGAATTATTTCTTCCTTGCACGCATTCTTAAATGTTATCAAACCCCCAAACGAAAAATACACGGAATCGAAAGCAGAAATAATTTTATTCGCATATTCAAGAGTTTGAGAAAAGCAATGCAAAACAAAACCTTGATTAAGGTAATGTCTATTGTCTTTAAGCAAGGAAAGCATGTCATAATCAGCGTCGCGAGAGTGAATAATGATCGGAAGTTTAAGTGTGTCAGCAAGTATTAATTGTTCAACGAAAACACGCTTTTGAATGTCTTTAGGACTTAAATTGTGAAAGTAATCTAAACCAATTTCGCCGATTGCTATAACGTCTAACGACATAGCAATGTTTGAAAAATAGACATAGTCAGCTTCGCAAAAAACTGAGGCACTATGAGGATGAATTCCTACTGCAGCAAAAACAGTCGGGTGTTTTTCAGCTAGTAAAACCGCTCGCTCGGATGATAATCTATCATATCCTACAACAACAATCCTTGAAATATTATCCTCGTGTAATGATGAAATGATTGAATCGGCATCCTTGAATAATACTGGATCATTTATATGAGTATGTGTGTCGATTACCATGCTTAAGAAACCACGCTACCAGCTTGTAGATCCTTGTGTGGGGATATTAAAACGACATCACCACTACTATCTTCGGCACAAAGAAGCATTCCGTTTGACAGAATACCACATAATTTGACAGGGGCTAGATTGCACACAACGGTAACACTCTTGCCAATAAGAGCGGATGGATCATAATATTTAGCAATCCCGCTTACAATTGTTCGTTCCTCTATTCCAATGTCAACAGTAAACTTTAGCAATTTTTCGCTTTTTTTAACATGCTCTGCTGTTTTAATAATGCCAACTCTTAAATCAAGTTTTGAAAAATCATTATGGTCAATTTGCGATTTAATAATAGGGAAAGCATTTTCATTGGCGGAAACATCAGTCTTTGCTATGTCATGGCACCCCAATGATGCGTTTTGAGCATCAATTGTCGAAAGTTCCTTCTCTACATCTAAACGATCAAACAATTTGTCGGAAATTTTCACCACGGTTCCAGGTTTCAGAAGTCCAAAGGCAGTTACACCATCAAACAGCTTAGGACATTCGAGAGAAAAACAATCAAAAATTTTATTTGGTGTGTCTATCAAGAATGGAGAAAGGAATGTCGCTATTATTCTCAATGACTCAGCAAGATTATATAACACCGTGCCGAGTCGAGGCATATCAGAATTGTTTTTTGCTAAAACCCAAGGCTTAGTTTCGTCAATATATTTGTTAGACGCATCAATAAGAGTCCATATTTCACCTAAAGCATCTGGTACTGATAGTGCATCCATATGGCAACGAATGTGTTTAAGCATGTTATTGGCCGTTTCTTTTAGACCTAAATCTAGCTCAGAATCAACTAAAGGGCTCGGCAATACTCCAGAAAAATATTTGTCTATCATTGCAGTAGTGCGACTTAAGAGATTTCCTAATCCATTGCACAGGTCAGCATTACGACGCAAAAGAAAAGCACGATTAGTGTAAGCACCATCGTTGCCAAAAGGAACTTCTCTAAGCAAATAATATCGAACGGCATCTACTGTGTAGCGTGAGCATAATTCTATAGGGTCTATAATGTTGTTCTTTGACTTTGACATTTTATCTTCGCCAAATAGAAGCCATCCATGTCCATACACTCTTTTTGGAATGGGAATATCTAGTGCCATTAGCAGAGCTGGCCAAATAATGCTATGAAATCTAACTATCTCTTTGCCCATCATGTGTAGATCAGCTGGCCAGAATTTCTTAAATAGTGAATCATCGTCACTTCCATATCCGAGAGCAGAAATATAGTTAACAAGAGCATCTATCCAAACATATGCAACATGTTTTTCATCAAACGGCAATTTAATTCCCCACTTGCAAGTCGAGCGACTAACACATAGATCTTGCAACCCTGGGCGCAAAAAATTGTTAAGCATTTCGTTTTGCCTAGACTTTGGATTTAAAAAAGAAGGATTGCTTTCGATTAGGTCAATTATCTGGTTGGTGTATTTTGAAAGTCTAAAGAAGTAACTTTCTTCTTCTGCAAGCTCAGTTGTTCTTCCACAATCTGGGCATTTTCCATCTATTAACTGCGAGCTTGCCCAAAAAGACTCACAAGGCGTACAATAGTGACCTTCATATTTAGCTTTATAAATATCTCCTTTTTCATAGAGTTTGCTAAAAATCCGCTGCACTGCTTTAACATGATAGTCATCTGTTGTGCGAATGAACTTGTCATAGCCAACTCCAAGCAATTCCCATAGTTTTTTCAAACTGGATGCTTGCTCGTCCAAGAAGTCCATAATTTTAAGATTCTTGTCTTTTGCTACCTTTTCGATCTTTTGCCCATGTTCGTCAGTTCCAGTAAGATAGAACACTTCAAACCCGTCCATTTTTTTGAACCGAGCAATTGCATCACAAACGATTGTGGTATAGCAGGTACCTATATGCCATTTGCCACTTGGGAAATAAATAGGTGTAGTAATATAAAACCTTTTTGGGTCAGATTTTAACATAAATGTTCCTCCCATGTTTTGGATAGTGATTCAATTAAAGCAAAAATAAAAACGCATCGCTCTGAAAACAAGATATCATCTATAAAACATAAGAAATCAGTAGATCAGTATCAAAAAGTTAAATAAAAGATTAAAGATAGCGAGGTTCGCATAATTTAGTATGTTTATGTGAATGCGATAGCAGAGATATGTTTTCTGTTCAGATTTTAGCTATGAACAAAATATAAACTAATTATACCATTTTTTTTTTTTTTGTAAACATTTTGAAAAGACTTATATGCAAATTAATGCATAATTGCTTACTGCTCACACTCCAACTGAATTAAGGGTTAATGTTGATAAATTCAAAACGCATTTCTTAAATTGTTATTTAAAAAAGTTTTTTCTACAATCGAAACGGGAGCGTGTATTAATTTGTGTTTATATTATACTACCTCCTCCTCCCCGATTTACACAAATTAATATACACTCTCCTGTAGCACTAAAAAGTTTGATTCCGAAGTTGAATTGTTTGGTTATAACACGATCTTAACATCAGAAATAAACAAAACAGATGTCGAAATCATTGAAAACTATCATGGACATTCTAGAATTGAAGATGCTTTTAGAGTGATAAAAAGTGATTTAGAAGGCAGACCAGTATATGTTAGAACACGAGAGCATATAAATGCACATTTTCTAATCTGCTTTATTGCTCTAACTA
>JAITQU010000210.1 GCA_031288735.1 Christensenellaceae bacterium | reverse complement strand
TACAGGATTAGTAACAGTTGTTGGAGCAGGAACATATACCGTTACCAGTCATATTGATGGTTGTGCTGATGTTACAAGCACAAGTCAAACAGCTACTGCCCCACAGATTGCTACAGTTGATGCAGGACAAAACTTGCCAATTGCAGGTGGTGCTGCCACATTAACAGGAACTAATTTAGGCGGTATAAGCAAAATTAGTGTTGATGGGGACGAAGTTAGGGAATGGTCTGTAAAATCAGATACTGAATTAGCTATTGTAGCACCAGCACATGCAGCAGGTGATGTTCCATTACAAATTTCCGGTTATTGGAGCAATACAGTAGTTACTGAAGATGTAACTTACGCATAAAACTTAAAATTTAATATAAAAATTTAATATCATACAATAAATATTCCATTTATTGAATTTAAAAAAGAATGCTAAGTGCGGGGGGCATTTAAAATGCCCCTCACACTATTTGCAGTGTAGAGTAATTTGGTGCTCAAAAATTATAGGTTCAAATCCTATCACTGCTACGGTAATATAGTATAACTTATAGACTGAAAGGAAAATATGCCAACTAAAAATGATAATAATAGAGAAATAGAAGAAGTAAAAGAACTAAAAAGAGCTGCAGATATAGATATTTTAGGTCTTATAGAACAGCGTGTAAAAACTATTGAAAGTGAGGGCTATCCTACTGAAGAAGTTTATGTTCCTTTGAAAGAAGCATATGTTTTAATTTATAAAATAAAAAAATTGCAAGAAAGTATTCTACCTGCGAATATAGATTATGCGAGAGAAAATATAGACCAATATGTTGAAGCTCAAAAAAGTAAAATTGAATTATTACAACAAGAAGTTAAAAAACAATCATATAAATTTTTAATTAGAGGTTTTGAAACTAGTGTTTATGAAGAAGCACAAGAAATCTATAATAAAAAGATAGAAGAAAAAGGCGATAAATTAGAGCTTAAAGATGTTTTTATTATACAGATGATAGCTACTTCTATAGATTCTTATATAGTGGATAATAAATTTATTGATTTTAAGAAAAAAACTAAAGAAGAAAGATTAGATTTTGTTGTGAGTTTAGATATAAAGAAGCAATTGAAAATTTTAGATAAAGCTATTAGTAAAATGCTTTTAACTGCCAATGACTTTGAAAAAGCTATGACAGCATTGCCTTTCTCATAGAGCAGTTTTCCAGGCAAGATAGTAAATTTAAAGATAATAATTATTACATCCTAGATAGCGTAAGGCTCGCAAAAGAATATAAAAAGCGCCCATTAGCATTTTTATATAACGATATAACTGATAAATGGACTAAATGGGATTATTTATTATTAAAAGTATATGACACCTTAGAAAAATATAAGTGTGGACAATGTGGAGGATACGTATGGTTGTGCGATGAGGATTTGACTAAAGATTTAATCAAAAAAATATCTAAAAATGTGTGTAAGAAAACAAAAAAAGTTCAAGAGGAATATAGGCATTTAAGCGATACAAAAGGTGGCAAAAAAATTGATAAAACAGATGGAGTTGTTATAGGTGCTGATTTTAAAATATCAGTAAGTGATAAGAAAAAAAAGAATAAAAGATTACCTAGTTATGCTGATTATTTAATTCTAAAATTGACTAAAAAGTAGTTTTTTATAATAGTTATGTGAGCGATAACTATAATATAAGCATAAATGTTAGCAGTGAGGTTAACAATGCTGTGTCCCAGATTCAACAGTTGGAAAATGCTTTAAAAAAATTTCAAAATGTAAATACTAATCAAAAAACAGGAACTCAACAATTACAGAACACATATAGTAAAACAAGAGAAGTAAGTTCAGCTCAAAAGGAACAATTATCTATACAAAAAGAAAAAAATAAATTAATATCTCAAGAAACTTCATATTTAAATTCTGTTGTTAATAATAGTAGAAGTGGTATATCAATAAGCGAAAAAGAGTTAAAGACTGTTAATTCACGAGTTGATGCTCAGCAAAACATTATTAAAACTATTGGAAAGGAAAATGGTTTATCTATTAGCACTTTAACTGCATTGAATAGAAATAAAGCAGCTGCTGAAAAATATAATAGTGTAAAAGAAGCAGGATTATTAACAAGTGCAAAAGAAACTATTAATTTACAAAAAACTGCAGCTGCAATGTATGCTATGCAAAATGCTTCTCAGGGTTTGGGAGCCGTGTATGAAAAGATAATTACGCCTATAGAAACAGCAATGAATTATGCTGTTCAGTGGCAGGATAATATGGCTCAAGTAGCAAGAAACTATTCTGCAACATCAGATAATTTTAATTTAGAAGAAGCAACAAGTCAATTAAAAAATATTACTTCAGCTATTGCGGTTAGTGTTGAAGAAGTTTCACAAATAGCAGCAACAGGTGGTCAATTAGGTGTAGCAGCAGACCAAATGGGCGATTTTACAAAAGCTGTGGCTATGTTTGACGATGTCACGGGAGTAGCTGCTGAGCAATCGGCTCAATCTATGGGTAGAATTGTGAATTTAGGTTATGAATACGTAAAAGTTGGTGACGAGATGAAAAGAGTTGATTTAAGTAGTCAAGCTGATTCGTATTTAAGGGTTGCTAATACTTTGACACAATTAGACTTATCAGCTAATGCTACAGCTAGCGAAATTATTGAAATGGGTGAACAAATGATACCTATTGGCAGAAATTACGGTTATACAGCAGATCAAGTTTTAGCATTAACTACTGCACTAAGTTCTGTTGGTATACAAGCAGAATTAGGACGATCAGCATTTTTGAGAACTAATATAGCTATTGAAAAAGTAGCAAGAGAGGGCGGAGATAAACTATTAGAATTACAGCGTATAACAGGTATGACAGGTGAACAAATAAATCAATCTTTAGGGTCAAATACACAAGCAGTATTCCAAGCATTTATAACAGGTTTGAAGAATGGCGTTCAAGAGGGTCAATCTGTAGCTTCTAATATGGAAGCAATTGGTATAAATGCAATTAGAAATGGACAAGCTTTAACTGCGTTAGTTGCTAATTATGAACAATATACCTCTTTACTGAGTTTAGCAGCAGATGAATTACGCAATTATGATAAAATACAACAGCAGTTGGAAGCTAGAAATAATACAGTTGATAGACAAATGACGTTATTGACTTCTAATTTATCTAGGGTTAGTGCAAGCATACTTGATTTAGGCGGCGCGACAGGATTAACTACGAATATTTTAAAGTTGCTCAATTCGGTAATAGAAGGTATTTCAAATGTATTTGAAAATGGGTCAGGTATTTCAAGGTTCGCAGCAGAGCTTTTAATATTAGGAACTGTAGCAGGTGCAGGTGCTATAAAGATAGGTCAAATGTATTCTTCTTTAATTTCATCAGCTTTGTCAATACAATTTATGGTGAGTTATTTATCTAAAGCTTCAATGTCGTGGCAAGAGCTTTTAAAACATCCTGTGGCTTCTTTAAAATCATTATCTACTGCTAATACTGAAGCAACAACATCCAATATTGCTTTAGCCAAAAGTAATAATGAAGTGGCTATTACAGGGAATTTTGCAGATGGAACAATGAAAAAGCAGACACTCTCAACAAAAGGTTTAGATAATGCAACTAATAATGCAACTAAAAGCACAAAAGGGTTTATAGCTGGTTGGAAAGCACTTAGCACAGGTATGAAAATATCATCTGTTGTAGGAGCTGCCCTTACAGCATTTTCAGTAATATCATTTGTTGTAGATGCAATAATAAGTTCAACAAAACGAGTGGATGAAGGAAACACATTAGAAAGGCAATTAGAAAGACAGAAAGCAGCAGCATTAGATTTATCAAGTGCCTTAGAACAAGATAGAGAGACTTATGAAAGAACAGGTAAGGCATTAGCTATTTACGCGACAACTGCTGACACTACTGCTGATAGTTCTAGTGATTTAGCGGATAATTCAGATGCGGTTGCAAGCAATATTGATAAAGCAGGAGATTCTGCTGAAAAAGCAACACCTAAAGTAGTTGCCTATGGTAATGCCACAAAAGAAGCTTTAGCAAAACAATTAACAAATAATGTAGAGCCTGATGAAAATAAATCTCAATATAACTCGGTTGATATTTTAAAAAGTTTTGATGGAACTAAAAAGGCGATAGATGGAACAGCTTTTTCTTATAAACATTTCGTTGATTTATTGAATACTACCAGTTTTGAGAATGCTATTGCTTATGCAAAAACATATATTGGTGATTTAAATGAGATGAAAAATACTCTTTTAGCTGCTGGTCAGAGTGCAAGAGTAACAGCTACTGATGTAAAAAATATAGGAAACAGAGCTATAATAACCTCCATAGGCGATATAGATAAATTAGATGTTTTAAATTTGAAATTGAGTGATATTCAAGCTAAAAGGGAGGAAATAAATAAAAGCCCTTTTTATTCAGCCGAGCAAAAACAGAAAGCTACGAATGCATTAAATGAATTAGAAACGAGATTTAATCAATATGGAATAACAGGTGATACTACTTTCAACAAAATTTCTAATGCTTCTGCAATGCTTACTGAATATTTAAGAAATGAACAAAAAGAAATTCAGAAAACAAAAGAAGTAACAGAATTATTAGGTGAATCAGCAGACACCGTTGCTGGTAAAATGTCAGTTTTGAAAAAAGCAGCAGAGGGTTCACTATCTGAAACTCAAGATACCAAAAAAATAAATAGTGGTTTACAATCTATAGCAGATAATGCTTATAAAGCAGCAAATGGATTAGCTGATTTTTCTGATGCTGATAGTTATTTAGAATCTACTAAACAATTAGTAACTGATTTATATAAAGTTTTTGAAGGTGATCCTACGCAAGTTATGGCTGGTGTTATTAATGGATTAGATGCTATGGCGCAATCAGGAATAACATCAGGGCAGTCTGTTGATTATTTATTCAACCAAGTTAGTTTGTTAGCAGGAACTTTAAATAGTAGTTATGGATTGGATATTGATGTAAGTGCTGCTAATGGAAATATAGATTTACTAAAAGCAAATATAGTAGATGCAATAAATAAAAAATTAGCATTATTAGGAGCTGTTGATACTAAACAAAGTATACAGCTTATAGAAATGAAAAGAAATATTGAAAATTCTCAAATAAAAACTCAATTAATGGCTACTAAAGCTATGCAAAATAATACAAAAGCGACAGGTGGAAATACTGCAGCGAAGAAAGATAATAATAAAGAAGCTGAAAAAGAAAAAAGAACAATTACTGATTTGATTTCAGATTTAAAAAAGTTGACAAGTTCTTATAATGAATTTAAATTTGGTGTTATGGAAGCATGGGAAAAAGTATCAGAAACATACGAGAATGCTCGTGACGATATGGCTGATGTTGTAAAAGATATAGATAATTTAATAGACGATATGATTAAAAAATTATATGGTCGTCAAACGGCTAAAGATAGTATAAATGAAAGATTGATTGATTTAAGAGAACGAATAGCAGATGCTAAAGAAAAATGGAAAGAATTAAATGCTACATTGAATCAACAAAGAGCAAATGAATCAGAGCTAAGATATTGGCTAAAAGTAGCTCAAGCAGTCGGTGATGTGGCTGAAGAGCAACGAATATTAGCAGAATTAGAAAAAAATGCAGTTGACCAAGATAAAACCAAAAAGGATATGTCTAAAGCTAGTGGTGAAATAAATATGTCATTAGTCGGTGACGACAAACAAAATATAGAAAATAGAGCAGATGTTATAGAATTGGCTAAAGCTTATGCTGAATATGTGGCTTTATTAGCCGAAACAGGTGCTTCACAAGAGCAAATAAATCAAGCCCAAAAACAAGCTAAAGCTGATTTTCTATCATCAGCAGAAGCTATTGGTTTCAATAGTGATGAATTAAAAGAATATGGGCGTTTATTTGATGAAATTTTAATAGCAACTAAAAATTCTGATACAATACAAAATGATAAAAATAAGGCTATGCGTGAAGCTATGGAAGCAGAGCAAGAATATATAAGCTCTCTTATAAATAGTGGTGCTAGTCAACAAGAAGTAAATAAAGCAATGTCTGATGGTGTTAACCGCTTAAGACAATTAGGAAAGGACTTAGGGTTAAATAATAGTCAAATAAATCAATTTGTATTAGGTTTAACTGACGTAACACGACTATTGAATGCTTTGCCACCTGTAAACTTTCAATTAGCTTTAGAGCCTGCACAAAGAGCCATAGACGACTTTTTCGCACATTTACGAACGGAAGCCGCTAGTGCTGGAGCGGATGCAGGCGGTTCAGTTGGGGGTGGTATTGCAGGTGGTTTAGGTAATTTAAATGAATATTATGAAAAAATTAGGGAAAAAGAACAAGAACGCTTGGACGCTTTTTTAAATAATAGCACAGTTATTCAAGCAGCAGATACAAAAACAAAAAATCAACTTGTGGGTGACTTATTGACTATAGCAACTTCCACAGAGTTATCAACAGAACAAATAGGAAGTGCTTGGTCTCACGCATATAGTAGAATTAGGGATGATGACCATAATGGGAAATTGCAATTAGTTCGGTCTGCTGGAGAAATTGCTAATAAATATGGTTTAACGTCAGAACAAGGTAAAGCTGCATTTAATTCATTATTTAGTGAAGCTGTTAAAAACGGAGATGATGTTATGTTAACTGGCTTGATAAATCAGGCTGATAAAATAGCCACAAAAGAAGGTTGGACTACAGGAGAAACTGCCAAATATTATAAGGATATGGCAAAGGCAGTAGCAACAGATGGCGACAAAGAAATGGCTCAAAAATTAGATGGATATGCAAATTGGATTACAACAAAATTTGGTGAGCAATCTAAAGCGTCAGCGAAAAAATATAAAGATTCATTTACAGCCATTGATTGGCAAAGTCTAGGTTTTTCTGATTCTTCATTTTATGCAAAAGGGTGGAATACTTTAAATCCAAGTGCTCAAGACTGGTTAACAAAAATCAACGTTAAAGCAGGAAGTAGTATGACAGGAACAGATTGGACAGGTAATGGTCCGATAAATGAGCCAGCTGGTATTTATCATAGACAAGAAGCAGTTATACAAGCACCGTATGCAAAAATGTTTTCTAGTGAAATACAGGCTATGCGTAGAGGTATACCACCTAATCCATTGACAATTTCAAATAATAATGGTGGCATTACATATGAACAAATAGCGGGATTAATACAAGCAGAAATACAAGCAATATTGAGTAGTAAAACTGTTGTTTTAGATGTCAATTCATTATCTGATAGTCAAAGACAAATAATGACAAGAAATAGGGTTGGTGCAAATGTTTGAAAAATTACTTATAGGCACAAAATATTACCAAGATTATATAGAGTGTAATTTAGCGGGTGATACTCAACAAAGAGAACAATTTAGTCAAACTAATCAGCTTTTATCAGGCACTACTTTATCTATTCGTTCAGGGTTTGATACCTCTAAACGCACTTTATCGTGGTTTCCTCAAAATAGAAATACTTTTGAAAAAATGGATGCTATAAGAAATGGCAAATGGGGAACAGGATATATATATTTTGCTGATATGAATGCCACTAATTTACTCCCCCATTATTTTTCTATGCCATATTTAAGGTCAGAAAGAAAAATAGGTTTTGATAAATTTTCAACAGCCCAAACTATACCAACGCCTGCAAATGATATTGAATTACCTATTTTATCTGCCAAAGTATTTATCCCGCATAATGGCTGGGTAAATAAATTTACTTTTTTAGTCCCTGATGATTGTGATTTAGCAGTTGGTATAAAAGGTGAGCCAAATGATAAAATAAATTTCATTTTAGAATGGGGAGCAGAAAAAATAGAATTAGATATTTCTGATAATCTAAATACTGTTTTTGATTATTTACTAACTCGCTCTAATTACCAAAATACAAATAGATTGGCTTCCTTTTATATAAACGATAAAAATGGAATAGATGACGAACAAGATGCATACCTTTATGGCTTGCAAATAACCAGAGTTCCTACATTATCAACTATAGATAGCGTTAATAGGCTCTGCCCTACTTTTAGTGTTGGTCGTGGAATATCAGGTGCAACAATTCAAGATATGACAATAGATGAAAAATTGAACTCTATTGGCACTAATTGGGAATATGAAATGTCATCAGTAATTTTGAGTGAAGAAGAATTAAGGAGACAATAGTGGAAGAAGACGAAGTTGTAGATATACCAAACAATAAAGGTTATTTATTGCCAACAGGTGTTGAATTACAAAGCTGGACAGAACACGAAAGCACATCTTCTGCTTTTTTCACAGGTCAATCTAATATACAAATACCAACGCTAGATATAACAACACAAAAAAAAGGTATATTCTATAATGATAAAATTTATGAATTAGAACACGAAAAAGGACATTTTGTAGGTCAGTTTTCACAAGACACAGATAATAATACATTAGGGGAAACACAATTAGATAATTCATCTGTTGAAACAGGAACTCTCACATCTATTGCTCATCCATTTAACAGAATAAGGAAAATAGACCCTTTTAAAGGTTCGCTAAATGAGTATTTTGATTATTTAGCTGAAAGAGTTGGTTATATTTATGATGAAAATCACCGTAAGGATATTAGATGGTCACCACTTAATGACCCACTTATTATACAAGGTTATTATGGGAATGTCTTAGAAAATTTTGAGCAATTATTACAATCATTGCCAACACCTTATGAAATGGTTATAGGTGGTAATATAATAGTTGTAAGACCTCAAAGACGCAATCTTATATCATCTGATGTATTTTTAGGTTTGCCAAATGTTGTATATAATACATCTGACGCTAAAAAATTTATAGATGTTGATTTTTATGAACAAGAATGGGGTGAAAGTTTAGATATTTATCCTATACCTAATGACCAAAAAGACGAAAAAGAAAGCGTAAATGTTTTATCTGTTGAAAATTATAATGAATACGATAAAGATTATAAAGATACAGAACAAATCTATGATATAAATGGCTCTTTGTATAGTGTAAATCAACCTGAGTGTTCTTTAATTCCTACAATCATTGGCTATTACCGAAGAGGTGGCTATGTTCCAGACAATGACCCAACAGGAACATATTTATATTCTGTGATTGTAGGCGCTATATATGCATTTGTGGGCAAATGGGTTGCTGTTGGAAATATTGGTTCAGATATAAACGGTAATAACAACGTTATATTAGACCCAAGTATGCTTACAAATAATTCTATTTTTACACATAGAACATTAGAAGAAGAACGTTGGGTATGGTGTCAAACAAATAATACTTTATACTATTTGACAGTTCCATATACTCCCGCTACAGATAAAGACTCTGAACAATTTGCACAGTGGTTTCAATGGGGGTCAGTTCCATATAAAAATGTTATGCCTGATTATCAAGCGTTGAAGTATATAGAAGACCACCCCACAATGGATGGAACAAATGGATTTTATTGCGTTATGGACAGTAAAAATCATCCAATTATGCCAGAAGAGTGGTTGAATGGCGGCGGTAGTTTAAAAGTCAGTATAGAAAGAGAAACGAACAAAATAAAAGTAGTAGTTCGTGGTGCTAATTTGCCTTTAGCAGCTCCTGTGAATGCAGTTCCGCCTGATGAAAATACGCCTGATAATGATATGCATATTGTAGGTTTTGATTTGACAGGTGGGATTACAAAAGATACTATGTATTATCATTGGGATGGAGATGTGGACGGAAATAATAAATGGGTATATGACACCAATATAAAACCTTATCCTAAAGCACCATATAAAATTGTAATACCTTATTTTGATACTGAGAAAAACGGATTATATATAACAGGTGATGGCATAAGATATAAAAAAGATACATTACATTTTGTTACCACTTCTAATGAAGACGATGACGCAGATTATACAAAAGACGAAGACACAACTAAGTTAGATAATAGATTTGTAATTTCAAAAGAACAAGCTGAAAAAGTGGCAACAGATATAGATAAAAATTATAATGGCGTTGATTATACTTTTGACGGCTCAATTATTCATCCTAGCGAAACAGATTTTGTAAATGCTCAAAGGGGAAGCTGGGAAGCTGTATTAGATTTTATGGTATATAATGGTTATGAAACAGGTAATGATAATTGGGATAAAGCCACACAATGGTGGAAAGATTTTTTAAAAAAAGACAATATAACATTTAATGATGTTAGTAAAGCCGTTATGGACGGAACAAGCCACCATATAGCATATAATTTATTTTCTAATATTGCAGGAAGCTATATATTTGTTCCTAATAGAGGCGTATTTAGAATATTGCAAGGCGATATAGATGTTTCTCAATGTAATATATCAGGTGAAGAAATAACCACATTAGGTGATTGGGATTTAGCTATGGGCTGGAAAAAAGAAGATTACACATTAGGTGATTGGGATGACGCTATGGCTCAAATAGAAAATGAAGAAAGAGTCGGAGATTATACTCTGGGAATGTGGAATAAAGAAATACTAAGAACAGAAGCCTAAAATTTAGTTTTTTATAATATAGTTATGACCAATAGTTTACAAATTAGAAATTTAGTAAGACCTGCTGTGGCTACGAAAGATGAAGACAAATACCATTTAGAATGTCAAAAAATAATGTCAGAAATGTGCCGCAGGCTGGAAATATTAGAACATACAATTAGGAATAAATAATATGGGTTTTCCGGAAGAATTAACACAATTAAAAACAACTATATCAAATTGGTTTACCTATAACAAAGATACGAAAAGTAGAAAACCGTGGATATTGTGGAATACAAAAGACCAAGAGACAAGATTAGCGCTTGATAATTTAATAGATTTTATTGGCAATAAATGTGTAACTGTTGAAGATTTGCAAGAAATGATTCCTGTTGGAAGCAGAATTTATACTAATGACCCTAATTTCAATCCAACAAAAATGAAAATATATCCAGGAACTTGGACAAAGCTAAATCCTGATATTTACACCGCAACAGCTACAGTTAATGGGGAGCAAACTAATGCAGGAACATATACAGGTAATAATATAACTAAAATAACTAGAGAACATTTACCTAGTGAAGCCATATCAGTAAATTTAGAAACACCACATAATGACCCTAATGACCCTAGGGGATTATTAGAGGGGCAACCAACAAATAGAATAAAATCAGTTGAAAGATTAGTAGGTAAAATTGACCCTAACGCTATACACGATAGAAGTAGTGAAGTGCCACCAATAGACAAAGCAGAGGGTATGTGTTCTTTTCCAGGCTCAACAAATAAATCCGATGTTGCTTCAATATCAAATAAAAAAGGTGCTGCCTTTAAAGAATGGGTTGGTGGTCATGAAGCTTATGTTATAGACGCAAGACATTATCACAAATGGACACAAAATATACATCTTGGCAGTAGTGCTGATTTTGATAAACAACCAAAAAGAATTTATAAAATTATATGGGAAAAGGTTAGTAAATAATGACACAAGTAAATTTCATACCACCAGATATAGAAATGCAGGATGGAACAAATCCATATGCAAATGATGTTTATAATACTTGGAGCGGTATTGTATCTGACCCAAACAGGATAAGGGGCTATATAAAATCTTTAATTGACTCTTTAAATGCAGTAATAGAACAAATAAACGATAATGACACATTTTATACGGAACAAATAAATTCTATTACAAACGTTATTGCTACTATACAAACATCATTGAATGGAATTTTAGAAAATTTAGGTTCTTTAGAAAGTCGTGTTGATACTATTGAAGCAACACTAACGCCACTTGTTGAATTGGCAGAGCAATTACAAATAGAACTTACAGCATTACAAGCAAGTGTCAACAGTATGTCAGAAACTATTGAGGAAATAGAAAACAATATTGACACACTCACAACTGAAATAAATAACATTCAAGGCTTAATATCACAAATGCTAGCTGCTGTTGAAGAAGCTCAACAGCGTTCAGTAATGTATGGTGGCAATTTTGAAACGCTTGATGTTTTGCCATCTCCTACAGGAGTGCCAAATAATGCATGGGTGGTTGTCGGAACAGGTGATATGACTAATGCTAAAAAATATATGAGAAGTTATAGTCAGATGGTAGAAGATGAAAGTAGTGATTGTTTAGGTAAATTTGACACATTGGATGAAGCACCTGCCCCAACAGATTACAGGCAGTTTGTTATTATTGGTATGAATTTTTATGAATCAGAAGGTATGCCAGTTCCAGACGATACAGAAACAGCTCCAGAAGACGTAGAAGATACAGATGAAGAAGATAGAGTTGTGTTTATATGGTCTACAGAATCACAACCTATATTTGCAATAGTTAGTAAAGTAGAAAATATACCGCCATTAGCACCATTGCCTAATACATTATGGCAATTAGATTATGAATATAAAGCAGATAATATATCAGATTTGCCTAATACTGCGACTAGAGGCGATACAGCAAAAGTAAAAACAAAAAATTATATTTATATGCGTGGTATGTGGCAAGAAACAGATAATACACTTTATCCGAAATTTTATGTATATAACGATAATTTATATAAAAGAATTTATAGACCATTTGATACATTGGCTTCATTGACCAATGATGGATTTATGTCAAAAGAAGATTTTTCAAGTTTTACACAAGCACTTCAAGATATACAGACATTGAAAGAACAAGGTAATTTTATTGGACAAGAATTTGCAACAAAAGCAGATTTGGATAATTTTGTTACATCTCATCAAACGGACAAAGATATAAGTTCAGGTGATTTTACTTATGTGGAACAAGATGAAACGCACGATAACATAATTGCAAGATATATTTTTACACGAGTAGATGCAAGCACTCTAACCGTTGCTTTTGCTTACGCCATTTCAGATCCAATAGCAACTAATACTTCTTTAGGTCTTATAAAAGGCTCAGTAGATAATCTAAAAGCCAGTATAAATACAGATGGAACAGTATCTATTAACGGCTTATCTGATTTAGCTGATAATGTTTCCAATTTGGAAGAAACAGTTGCTCAATTAGAAAGTGGAATATCGGCAGCAGTGGCTGATAGATTGAAAATATCAATAGGTGTATTAAAAGTATATTTTAATGATGATGGAACAACTACTATTATGACTGGTGCATATGAAAATTTAGATGGACAGATTAGTGTTGTTTATAACTATTTAACAGATAAAAACCAGAATCACAGAGATGTTGTTAGTTATACTTTTAATACACCTACTGATATTTTCACTTTTAACATATCAAAAGCCACTACTGACTTAATAGGAAAAATTATATTTGTAGATGTAATTGCTTTAGCTATAGTCAACGATAAAACACAAATATCCAATAATATTTCTACATTTGTAGGCAATTTATCTCAATATGCTACAACAACCGATTTAAACACTCAAGTATCAACAATAAATACTAATATAGATAATTTATCAGAAGAAATAGAAGACAAAGAAGATAGTTCCAATAAAACTACAACATTATCTTCATCTTCTACTGACACACAATACCCTAGTGCAAAAGTAGTATATAACGCTATACAACAAGCATCTAGCACAATACCAAGTGGAGGGTTAAAAGTCCCTGTTGAATTAGCAACCGAAAGCCAATTACCTGCTATAACGCAAGATAAATCCACCATTGGTAATTATTACGTCATACAAAATATGAATCAAACAGCGCCGAATCACAGCGGTAAAGCATGGATAAATTATACTAACCCATCAGATACATCTAGTCAATTAAAATATTATAAAATGTATGACAATTTTTTTGACCCTGACTCTTCCACAATTATATTAAACGATAATAATAAACTGTCTATTAATTCATATTATATGCAAAGTCAAATAAACGAAGCTATAACACTACAATTAGACCCCCAATCAGGCTCAATTCAACCTAGACTATCAGCAGGCGATAATATTGAATTTAATTCTGCAAGAACACAAATTGGTGCATATTCTTATTCTTGTAATGCTGGCTATGTATATCAGATACCACAAGGGTCTTATATTACATTCAATAGTGGCGGAGGTTCTGCGTGGGTAGGACAAAAAAATATTATTTTACCTATGGTAGGTAATAATCAACCAGCACAAGCAGGTTTCAGAGTAACGGCGGTTGGAACAATTATTTTTGGAACATCAGAATTAGATATAAACAACGAAATATACCCTGTTGATATATATGCCGTTACGCAAAATTATAGTATTGGAAATAATAGTTATAAAATATTTGCAAGAAAACCTGATGATTTATCATTATATGTAGGAAATGGCAACTATAATTATACAACCGATATTATATTGGGAGCAAGAATAAATGAAACAAATTTATTTGTTCAATCTTATACCAAATTCCATTTTTTATCATTTGGAACAACTGGCTCTAATTGGCAAACCGCTTATGATAGATTTGAGTATCCCGCAAGAGTTATGAATGCGTCCTATTCTTTACAATTGTTATCTGGAAAATCAAATACAAGCACATCGCCATTTTTCACTGAAATTCAACCTATCTAATGGGGACAAAAGAAACAGCTTATACAAATAAGCTCAAAAAAGCCTTAGAAGATAAAAATATATATGTGGAAAAAAGACACGCTGATATGTATACAGGCAAAGGTAAACCTGATTTATTTTGTGTTGACCTAAAAACTAATAAATTTTGTGAAATAGAAGTAAAAACCAATACAGGTAAACTACGACCAGAGCAGCAACAATGGGTAAATGATAAAATCAGGCACACTTGGGACATAATTATATCAAAACCAGAAACATTTGAAAGTGATATTGAAAAAATAATTAAAATATTGAAATAGTAAATGATAAACTATTACCGTCCTTTTTTAAAGAATGGATTAGGTGGTAGTAAGTAGAATTAATAAATAATTACTTTTCCTTTTTTGGTTTGGAGTCTTTTTTTTCTTTTGGACTCCTTACTAGAAATGAACCCTTTTTTTTTCTTTATATTATTTATTAGTGGGTGCAATACCCACGCTACCACCGAAATATGATAAAGTAGTAGTATGTGGAAATTAAATCCTGATGGTAAGTCAATAAGATACGAACCTGTGAAAATGGATTATAAAGCTGCCAAAAGATTTGATGAACAAATCAAAGAGGCTAATAACGAGATACCTGATTTTTCTTGGTTAGATAAAACTGATTAAAAATCACAATACATACAGAATAAGAGCGAGAACGCAAACACTGTATTTAGAGCCGAAGGGTTGGAACTATGGGGCGACTATTACAACTGGCGAGCAAAATAGTCGCATAAAGTCGTGGTATAATAAGAGTATGATAAACGGAGGCATAACATTCATTGACCTATTCGCTGGCATAGGGGGTTTTCACCAAGCGTTTTCAAGTGTTGGTGGCAAATGCGTAATGGCTAGCGACTGGAACGAACCGTCAAGAAAGACCTACGAGGCAAACTATGGTATTACCCCACTTGGCGACATTCAACAAATAATGGGCGAGCAACTACCAGAGTTTGATATATTATGCGGTGGCTTTCCTTGCCAGCCGTTTTCTATCGCTGGCGTATCAAAGAAACAGTCCCTTGGACGCAAGCACGGTTTTGAGGACGAAAAGCAAGGCAATATGTTTTTTGAGATTATTAGGCTCATACAAGCCAAACGCCCAAAAGTGATGTATTTAGAGAATGTGAAAAATCTACTATCCCACGACAAGGGCAACACTTGGAAGGTTATTCACGATACCCTAGTAGAAAATAACTATGCCGTATTTTATCAGTTAGTTGATGGCAGTTATTATGTCCCCCAGAAACGCCAGCGAGTATTTATTATTTGCTTTGACAAAGATGTGTTCCCAGATATTCAGTTTGACTTCCCCAAGTATCCGACCAAGAGAAAAGTTGAATTGAGGGATATTATTGAAAGCGATGTTGACGAGAAATATACCCTGTCAGATAAGTTGTGGGCGTATCTACAAAAGCATAAAGAAAATAGTGCCAAGAAAGGCAACGGCTTTGGTTTTGGACTGATAGACCCAAACAAGGACGACTTCACAAGGACGATGAGTGCCAGATACTACAAGGACGGCTCAGAGATACTTATATATCAAGGCGAAGATAAAAACCCACGAAGGCTAACGCCAACCGAGGCTAGAAAACTATTCGGCTACCCAGATAATTTTGTGATACCAGTATCGGACAGTCAAGCATATAAGCAATTTGGCAATAGCGTGATAGTCCCAGCCATAACACATATAGCGGAACAGATAGTCAAGACTATCAAGGAGTATGAGAAAGGCGGTGCTAGGATGAGAAATGTTCAAGAGGCATTGTTTTAGAAAGTAATAAAGAAAGGATATTTTATGTTGAACAGCGAAGAACAAACTAATCTCAAAGAAATTGGGGCAAAGTATTATATGCCACCAGTAATCAAACGGCTTGATACGCTGATAAAAGATAAGGGCTACAAAGAGGCTTTCTCGTATTTACACTCCACTATCACAGACGCTCATAGCGAAGTCAAAGGGCTTATTGAGGCTAGAAAGCGTGCTGGCAAAATAGAAGATGTATCGCAAGCGAGCAAGACAATTGTTGGTGCTATATTCTCAAACGCAATAATTTACCTGTTCCTAAAAGCCAAAGAGGCTGGATTAGTAAAACCAAATGTCTTTATTACCTCCAAACTAGGTAAGTTCAAGGATATGGTAGCGATAATTGTTGACGGCGAAACGCAAAAACCAGATATGGACCTTGTGCTATATGGTGAGGACGATAAGAAAGAGCCGAAG
>JAITQU010000060.1 GCA_031288735.1 Christensenellaceae bacterium | reverse complement strand
ATATCGCTTTACTATCATTTTTACGGCTAGTGAATTTTATACGCAACTCAAGTTTTAGATTTGCATCGAGGCGTCTGTCATAACCAAAAAAGCGGGTTTTGACAGCCGAACCATATAATGTGATACCCATTGGTTTCTGCTTTAATATTAAAATTGAAAATAATCTAAGTAACATTATAATTTCAATAGAAAAACAAGAGTAAAGGAGATTTGTTGTGATATTTAATAAAAAATTTGAATCAATGCCTCGCGCTGAGTTGCGGGATTTGCAGCTTTCAAGGCTACAAAAAATGGTTGTCTTTGCTTACGAAAACGTCCCTGCATATCGAAAAAAATATGATGATGCTGGATTCAATCCTGAAAGTATTAGGTCACTAGATGATGTGCGACGAATCCCATTTACAGAAAAGTCCGACTTACGTGATAATTACCCATATGGTTTCCTGTCTGTTCCTACAAGTAAACTAATGAGAATTCACGCATCCAGTGGCACTAGTGGAAAGCCTACGGTTGTATGTTATACCAAAACCGACATGCAGGTTTGGACTGAATGCTGTGCTAGGCTTGCTTCAAGTGCTGGTGTTTCAAAAAAGGATCTCGTCCAAGTTTCATTCGGATACGGCCTGTTTACTGGTGCGCTTGGTATGCATCAAGGATGTGAAAAATTAGGGGCCGCCATTATACCAGCTAGCTCTGGCAATACTGAGCGACAGATAATGCTAATGAAAGACTTAGGCTCAACCGTTCTCGTGTCAACGCCATCATATGCGCTTTATATCGGTGAGATGATTGAAAGGTTAGGCTATGATATTAAAGATTTTAAATTACGAATAGGCCTCTTTGGATCTGAAGCTTCTACTGACGAAATGCATAATGAAATCAGTAGACGACTCAATATATTCACTAATGATAATTATGGCCTCTCAGAGCTTATTGGACCTGGCGTTTCTGGCGAATGCACAGAAAAATGCGGCATGCACATAAATGAAGATCATTTTTACCCTGAATTGCTCAATTCGGACACCTTAGAGCCTGTTAATGAAGGTGAGTATGGGGAGCTTGTTCTTACGACTCTAACAAAGACTGGCATGCCGATAATAAGATATCGAACAAAGGATATAACAAAGCTTGATAGCTCAATTTGTAAGTGCGGACGAACAACTGTAAGAATGTCAAAGCTTAGAGGACGATCTGATGACATGCTCGTTATTCGTGGAGTAAACGTGTTTCCATCACAGATCGAAAGCGTTCTTTTAAATATGGTAGAAGTAGGTGGGCAATATGAGATAGTTGTTACTCGAGAAAATTACATGGATAAATTGGAAGTAATAGTGGAGGTAGCGGACGGTTCACTGCTCACTGACTATGAAAAACTTAACAAATTACGCGAAAAAATTAAGCATAATTTAAAAACTGTGTTACAGCTTGAAATCGCCGTTAAACTTGCAGAACCACTATCGCTCAAACGCTATGAAGGAAAGAGCAAGCGTGTTCACGATCAACGAAACATCTAGTGTTTAGTTAACATTTGCTTTTTTGTATTAGATTAACACCTCTTAGCGTTTTGTTTTTTTCAAGGTAGGAAAATAAAAAAGCTTTGCTTATTGAATTTTGTAAGCTAAATTTGGGTTGTGTTAAAAATATTGAAAGTGACTTATTAAACTTTGTAACAGTAGTTTGTGGATTAAATCATCACTAAGTATAGAATTACTCTTATGCTACAAGCTATTAAATTGATTAGTTACACTTAGTATATTTAATAGGAGAAGATATCATGGAATCAATTAAAAGGCTTATGATTTGTAATCAAGCTATTGCTCGTGGAGCGTTTGAAGCTGGGGTAAAGGTTATTTCCTCTTACCCTGGTACCCCTTCGACAGAAATAACTGAATTTGCTTCAATATATCCTGAAATGCACTGTGAATGGGCACCTAATGAAAAGGTTGCCACTGAAGTAGCAATTGGCGCCGCTTTTGCTGGGGTTCGCTCAATGGCATGCATGAAACATGTCGGTGTTAACGTAGCAGCAGATCCACTTTTCACAGCGGCATATACAGGTGTTAATGCTGGCTTTGTTTTAGTTGTAGCAGATGATCCATCTATGCATAGTTCCCAAAACGAACAGGATAGCCGATACTATGCTCTCTCAGCTCATGTTCCAATGTTAGAGCCATCAGATGCAGCTGAGTCAAAGGCTTTTTTAAAGGCTGCCTTTTATTTATCAGAAAAATACGATACTCCTGTAATGCTACGATTAACTACACGAGTAGCACATAGCCAGAGTATTGTTACAATGGAAGAACGAATCGAGCTCACAGATAAACCATTTATTAAAAATATTGATAAATACGTTATGATGCCAGCTATGGCAAGAAAACGACATCTCATAGTAGAGGAACGCGAAAACAAACTATCATTTGATGTTAATTTTTCACCTCTCAATCGCATAGAAATGCGAAACAAGAATTTAGGTATAATTTGTGCAGGTGGTGTTTATAACTATGTAAAGGAGGCAACGGATGCTTCCATTTTTAAATTAGGGTGTATATATCCGCTTCCACTTAACAAAATTAGAGAATTTGCAAGTCTCGTTGATGATTTGCTTATAGTAGAGGAGCTAGAACCGTTTTTTGAAAATCAATTGAAGTCGCATGGCGTCCACTGCCACGGCAAGGACATATTTGGGTTGCAAGGCGAGCTGTCAGTTGCAACCATTAGATTGAAACTATTAAAGAACGCTGTGCCGCAACCATATACTGATATCCCAAGCCGACCTCCAATAATGTGTGCTGGGTGCCCTCATCGTGGCGTTTTCTATATAATTAAAAAATTAAAACTTCTAGTCTCTGGTGACATCGGCTGTTATGCATTAGGTGCAGCTCCACCACTCAATGCTGTTGATTTGTGTGTTTGTATGGGCGCATCTATTGGCATGGCACATGGTTTTGATAAAGCAAATCCTAACAATGCAAATAAAATAGTTGCAGTAATCGGTGATTCGACATTCGTTCATAGTGGAATTACAAGCGTTATTAACTCTGTTTACAACAAAGCAAACTCAACAATTATCATCTTAGATAATTCAATAACAGGAATGACTGGACATCAGCAAAATCCTGCTACTGGAAAAACTTTGTCAGGTGAGATTACTCACAAACTAGATCTAGCACTGCTTGTGAAAGCGTGTGGTGTTGATCGTGTTGAAATTGTCGATGCTTATGATCTAGATGCTGTAGAAAAAGCAATTAAAGCGGAAACAGAAAATGCAGGGGTTGGAGTCATAATTGCTAAAAGACCTTGTGTTTTGATAGATAAAAAGCTCCTCAGCTCAAGACCCTATTTTGTTAACAAAGGGTGTAAAAAATGTGGTGGATGTCTTAAAATTGGTTGTCCTGCTATATTCAATATTACTGGAGAAATCCAAATCTCCAAAGAAAATTGCATAGGCTGTGGTGTCTGTGCTTCCCTTTGTAGATTCGATGCAATTGAACAAGAAAAGATTGTATCTACTTGATGATTTTCTCTTCTGTATTTACAAGCTATTAGGTATTTTAATTTTTTCCCTACTTAAAATTGTGAGGAGTCGTATGGAGTAAAAAGATCTTTGAGTGTTTTAACCTTATGTGTGAAAAGTTTCCCGCATCTATAGGCGGTGAGATGAATCGCACACCTTATTCGACCGCCTGTATTGACACTTTGAGAAATTGTGATAGAATCTGTGCATATAAGGGAGGTCTGATTTTCGAGTGGACTTGGAGTAATAATTATTTCGCGCAAAGGTCTTCGATTACTCACCTCATAGCGCATTACATCGAACCGTGGGACGCACGGGGATAGCTTGGTAAAACATCCTGCCGTAAGAGGGAGTTCCCAAGAAACCCCCGACTCAAACGCCGTAGGCGTTAGGCGGCGGGAGTACGTCACTGTAGTATCTTATTTTTTGTATCTACCATTAGCTTTTTTTAATTCGCTCAATTATAATTCGGCAATATAAAGAGCGTCCATTAATTTTTACTGCCCTGTTTCCATTACAATCATTCTTATTACCCATCCCAATAATTCTAAATTCGTTTGCTAGCGATTTGCAAATGAGTTTATAATGATCCTTTTCTTGCTCCTTTTTTAGTGAATATTCATGTGTATTGGGCAAATTAACCATGGTATCAGGTTCTGAAATACCATCTATTTCACATTGTCTTGCACTGTATTTGTTTAAAAATGTGATTGGAACACCCATGGGTTCGTAGTAGTCAAATGGAATATCTTTTACCTTTGATACTTCAATTGCATCATAGTTATCATACTTAGGATATTTCTCTGGCGAATATTTTTCACGTAAGGTTATTGTTAGATTCTTTTTATTTACATTTAAATTAGTAAACCAGCATGCCATAATGTGCTTTACTTTGATGCCGTTTACAATTTTCTCATATTCGTATCCATCTGGTACTTGAAACCACATATCGGAATTCATATTCCTGTATCCGATTTGTATTTTGTTGTTTCTACAAAGCTTAAATATTTCTTTACATGCAACGGCATTTTTATTTCCGATAATCAAGAATTTTTTATTATATTCAACCAGCTGTGCTACATATTCCCTAAACAAAGAAAAGGGCGGATTGGTTACTACAATGTCAGCTTCTTTCAACGCTTCTATACTCTCTACCGATCGGAAATCACCATTAGAATTCAATGCTGTTATCACGTTTTTTTCATTTACACATAAAGTTTTCAGGTCAATAACTGCATCAATATTATTGTCATAGTTTACATCGACCTCGGCTATTTCGACCTTGTAGGATTTATACTTGTTACCTATTGCCATATTTTCTTCCTCTATGCGATCAATAATCGGCCTAGTGTCCAAAGTAGCTGGCAACACAAGGTGAGATGCAATAAGCTTTTTTAGTTTCCAGTCATTGAATTTCAGAACAAAAAACTTAAAGAAATTGCTCCGCTCTGGATCATCACAATTACAAAAAACAATTTTGCCTTCAAATTGCTCCCTGTAATTATTTAATTCTGAAGAAATATCTGACATTTGTGTATAAAATTCGTCAGCCTTATTCTTTTTTGCAGTCCGTAATGTTTTTGCTGGCATAATACTTAAATTTTATCACATAATTTTTAATATACGTAAAATTTGTAGTGAATTTTCTAAATTTTTTATATTGAAGTCAAGAGACTAGTGCTAGTCAGTTGTATAATTAATTGTCGATTTTAGGGGTGAAAAAGCCCTTAAATACATAGCTAATAATGATGCTAATTTCGAATAAGGATGAAGCATAGAAGATAGAGACAAAGCTATCTTGAAGCGAACCACTTTTGGTCATTGGGAAATGGATACAGTGTACGGAAAAAGTAAAACTTGTTTATTGGTATTAACAGAGAGAGTTTCACGCTTGGAAGAAATAATCAAGTTGGAGATCGCACACAAAAATCGGTTGTGGGTGCCTTAGACAAGCTTGAGAAAAGGATGGGTGTTACTGCTTTTAGGATAAAGTACAAGACGATAACAATGGACAATGTCGGAGAGTTTCTAAACCAGACACTGCTTAAAAAGTCATGCTTGAAAGAAAGCAAAAATCGCACAAAAGCATTTTACTGTCCTCCGTTTTCATCGTGGGAGCGTGGTTCAAATGAGAACCAAAACGCAATCATCAGAAGGTTAATTCCAAAGGGTTTCTACATATCTAAATACTCAAACAAGTTCATTAAAGAGGTAGAGAACTATATACATTCGATGCCATTTTATACACAAAGGTTGCAATTCTTATGAGATATACGAGGGAAATTTATGTTCTTTGACGGTCTGAAAATTTTCAATTTTCTGCGACAATTCATTTTACAGTCTACATGCTAATAGAGCCGTAATCAAAGTACTTGAACTTAGTAATGCAAGATGCTATAATAGCATTACAGGGGAAAAGACGAATAATTAATTTTTAAGACAAACATTTAGATGCCTCTACACTCAAAATATATTATTTTTTAAACATTTTAGTAGCAAAAAAGGAGTGGCGTTACCCATGAAATTAATAAATAGGGAATACGGTTTCGATGGTAGACCTCCGTACTATGAAGATTTCTTTGAGGAAAGTGAAACCTTTTCTCAAGTAGCGGGCACAATGTTTCCAGAAGTTGCAAACTTAGCGGTTTCTGGAAACGACACCACCTTAAATGATTTGTTTTTGATCGGTAAAGCTGGAACTATGTGGAATCTGAACTTCTCTGTTTGGAAAAATGGCAAGCTTCTTGATAGCAATTCCCTGAGCTCCCACCACCTTTCAAACTCAGAGTGCAGTAAGGATTTTAAACGTATTTCAGCGGATTCTTTTATTCTTCGTGCCTGTAAATATAGCGAATCCTCAATTATTATGTTGATATCCGCAAAACAGAAAATGCGGATTAAACTTAATTTTAATAGAGTGTCAAGGTATGGCGGTGATTTTGTTATCAATGGTACATCTGTTCTCAGTAACGGATTTGCTCGCGGTGTTACATTTGGTAGGCAAAGACTTACAGACTATGATGCAATTGTCAACGACCGTTTTGAAATCTATGATGACACGAAACTAGAATATGCAATTACTCACGTATATGGTGAGGGTAGCTTTGTAAAGGGTGGTTCGTCAGCTATATTCAATGCAACACTTCTACCAAGTAATTCTCTTGCGGTTTTCTTTGCAGTTGGTGATAGCAATATAAAGGAACTAGCACCCACAGTCACCGAAATTGAATCTTACCTAACTACCTTTGAAAGTTTGTTTGATGCTCAAAAAGTATGTGGCAGTGGAAAATTTGGAACAAGTATGTCCTTGATAGCACAATCTGTGTTTAGGCATTGTGTTTACAACCCTTATCGCTTTGCTGACTATTACATCAATGAAGAGGGTGATCTCAATGGCCTAAATTATGTTTTTGATTCAACAAAAATGCTAGAATCCTCCATTGTATCAGCACTATCAGGTTGTCCTATTCTCATCGATCAGCTTATTCAAAATGCAGATGATCCCATTCTAGGTCCGATAGCTATTTGGATTGCATTTTGTAGAACACGAGATAAGTACCTATTAGAACAATCCTATCTTAAATGGCTCAAGACATGGACCGCTGACACAATTTTCACATCTGTCAACATCTTTACTAAGCGCGAGATAGGATTTAAGATGCCCTCATCGCCACTAAAAGAAATTGAAGATGGGAAGCTCTACAGCTTAGAATTTAATTCCTACAAGCTGATTGCCTTAGATATTATGGAGAGAGCATCCCGCATATTGAATAGACCTGAACGGCTTCTGCTCAGACGTGTATGTAAGGGATTTAGAGAAAAATTCAATGATGTTTTCTTTGATTATTCTAGAGGATTATATCTAGACAGGTATTTAAGTGGAAAATTTGCATTGAATGCGGGAGCTACAGCGTTTATCGCTCTTGCAGGCGGGGCAGCCGTTTCTGATAACATCGTTGACATGATATTAATTAATCTTCGTGATAGTGCGCGATTTGGTGGCGTTGGAACAGTACCAACAATTTCAAAGGATAATCCTTCGTATGGCTCTAAAACTAGGCTTTCTGATGGAACAACAGCCGATTCATTTGAAAACTATAGCGGGAGTGTTTTGCCACGGTTAAATTTTCTTACCTATCTAGGATTAGTTAGACTTGGTGCAAATGATGTAGCGACTGAAATTGCAGATAACTCTCTGCACCTTTTTCAATCATATTATTCCAAGTATGGGTTTGTACCTGCGATAATGCATCCCGATCGCAAACTAGATTCACATGCCACACAGGATGCTCTTTCTGGATATTTAATGGGCACTCTTGCATTATGCGAGTTAATTGATATTGAATATTTCAATGATGACCTACGTCCTTCCATACGCTTTGGCACATTTGCAAAAGGAGAACACAGTATTAAACATCTTAATATTTGGGGACATTCTATTGATATACTTATAAGCAATAAGAGCATCACGCTAGAAATTGATGGTCGACGCGTATTTGATGCCACAAGCGGTAGACTTATAGTAAGAAACTTCAAGGAAAATCCAAACGGTGCTGAATTTTTCGTATATACTAAATCCGAAGCGTCCATCTCATTGCATCTTCCTTTTTTCACTAAAACCAATAATAATTCGTATACATTCAACATTGATATCGGACGTTTTAAAGTCATTGTAGACGATTGCAAGATTGCTGTTAGACGTGTTTCAAATACAGAAAAGGTTGATAACAAGGATCCATCCTTTTAAAAATACTTTAAGGTTTTTTGAAACTTACACAAATTATCCCAGAAACTATACCTGCTACTATTCCAGCCAAAAAATCTACAAATCCTAATCCGTATGACTTTAAGCTACCGCCTAATATTAAAAACACAAACACCGATACCGATGTAAATAATAGACCCACTAGTCCACCTTTGAGCGAACCTCGTCTTCCTTCCTTTATGCCAAATAAGCATCCAACAAGAATACTTATTAACTTTAAAACTTGCACAATTGGCAAGACCACTTTATCACTAAGCCCTACAAATTTAACAATTATTGACAACAGCAATACGGATATTAGACAAACTATAACAGATATTAGCAATCCTCTAAAAACATCGTAAACTGCCTTTTTATTCAACCTCGCTATTTTTGATTTCACGTTACCTCCAATTTTTTGATATGCTTTTCTATGCTTAATTATATGACTTACTCTTTATATCTATGACAGACATAAAAAAATTTGCCATAAAAAAGAGTCTATGACTTTGTCATAGACTCTTGGCGCACCCTGAGGAGCTCGAATCCCCAACATTTGGTTCCGAAGACCAACGCTCTATCCAATTGAACTAAGGGTGCACAATAAAGCACATTTATGGGCATCAAGGAAAATTTTCCGTAGTACAAAATAAAACAGTAATTTCTCTAAGTACCTTGTAGATATTCTATATTATTAAGGTGCAATATGCAAGTTTATTAACAGCATTAAGTTGTTATTTTATTACTATGTGTTACTGTTCACACCCCATATAGGAAAACATGGTCACGGTCCTTCCGTTGCATGATATTTAGAAAAAAGTCTGCACTTTAGCGAGAAAAGACACAGCAATAAGCGTTTCAAATGTGGAAAAAGCTCTTTTAAATGGCTATTTAAGAAATGCGCCTTGAGTTTATCAACATTAACAATTAATTCAGTTGATGTGTGAACAGTAACACTATCTTAACTTTCTGGTATTAACTCCTAAAGACGGTCTTGACTAATATATCACTGTGGTGATACAATGGATACGTTATGAAAAATAAGTATATAATTTATCATGGTTCGCATGAAAGCGTGGAAAAGCCAGAACTCCAAAAAGGCAAGCCGTATAACGATTACGGCCAAGGCTTTTAT
>JAITQU010000235.1 GCA_031288735.1 Christensenellaceae bacterium | reverse complement strand
AAGATAAATGAAGATGGTTCGTACACTGTTACAGTTTCAAAACTAAAAGGTGCTTCCGGTTCTTACAATTTTAGCAGTGATGAGTTTAAAGATTTTGTAAAGAAATTTTACGGTGTAGGGTTTGAAGAAGAAACAGCAGCTTTAGTAGCAAGAAATAGTGCTTTAGGCTCTGCACTTTCGGCATTAGGTGCTTTAATACCTGATTTATTTTCCATTTTAGGTTCTGCCACATATAACGGAATAGAATATGAACCAGACGGTATACCTTTGTGGGCAGGTGCTGCCATGAACGGTTTGCTTGTTAAAAGGGAAGGTTCGACAGGTTATAATTGGTCGGGGCTTGGAATATCTGAACCTCAAGAAGGTGGAGCAAACGTTTTTAATGCTGATGTTATAATAAAAAATGAAGATGTTAAAAAAGTTATTGATGCTGTGTATGCTATCAGCAATAAACTTGATGGGTCTGAAAATTGGACCCAAAGCCAATGGTTGTATTTTTACAATTGGGTTGATGGTGTTATAGGTGGTTTGTCAATAGATGCTTATGCCGAACGCATTTTTATGTCTAAAGATGAAGAAAAAGATAGTGGGTGGATGTTAAAAACTGTTCAGCAATCACTTAAATCAAACTGGGGCAGCACTGCAACAGATTCTCCGGATGGATCACTAAAAAATAAAGATTTAACTCCTGAAGATTCCGGATATCAATACATAAGCAATTTCGACATAGTTCTTATGGTTTTAGACAATATAAATTTAGCTGAAATGGACACATTATTAGCTGAAAAGTTTGAATTTGCACAATTGTCGATAATACAATCTTATCTTTATCGTATGGAACTCGGCACCGTATGCGGAAACAGCAATAAAGACGAAGTTAGACATTCTTTAGGCAATGTTTACGATTTGAGAGATATAGTCGCTTCTTCTGTGAGTGCAAATGTTATGAGGTTGTCTTATAACAAAGAGGCAGATAAGCGTGATCGCAAAGTGATAGAAGCTGAAAGACTTGCCAAAATGTTAGGCGGAGTGAGTGGAATAAAAGGTCTTCTTGATGATGAAACTTCAAACGCACACAGGCTTACTGAAGCTGGTATAGATTATGGAAATGGAGTTTTTGTTTCGGGAGTAGCTAGCGATGTTGTTGCTAAAATAATTACAACTATTACAAATGCTATTAGTGCTGAATATGATTATGGCAGAACAATAAACGGTAAAGAAAATCAAGCTGATGTTGAAAGGTTAAAAACATTAGTAAAAATATTTTGTCCTAAAGGAATTGCAGCACTTATTGCTTTGGATCCTCAAAAGGTTGAAATATTAAATAAAGATGGAACAGTAAAAGAGACGATAGACGTAAAACAGGACGATTTGTTTAATTTATCAGATAAATACGCCACTTTGCTATACAATGCCTTCAATACCGGTACAGGAAACGCTTATGAAAAAATCCAAAGTTTAATATATGGCGATGGAGCATATCTCACACCTATACAATCAAAACAATTCATAAACAATTATAAAAACTTCCTAGAAAAACATGTTGCATTAGGTCAAACAGATGCCTTGGCGCTTTTATATAGTGCAAGTCTTGATTCTAAGGTGTCTAAACTTGAAAAAGAAGTGCAGATGTTGGCTGAAGAAATAAATGCCATTGCAAATACGTCTTTTTCAGATTTGGCCAACTTAATTGCTCAGCAAGGTGAAAAACTTTACGGAGCAAATCTTGAGTATCAAAGGGAAATACTTTATGACTGCGAATATCCAACATATGTATATGAAAATACTGACGCTTTCAGAGATACAATACTAGCAAAACTTTCCAGAGAACTTAGCAGTAAAATGAAAGTAGACACAGTAAAAAATTCTTCAGGTAGGTATGATGTTTACATAGATGTGCGTGAAGAAGGAAACCCAGAGCCAGTATGGAAGAAAAAAGCTGAGTGGGATGGCACAAATGCCTATATTATTTTTGATACTACAGGAAAATTGTACACAAAAGAAGCTGATGCGATATACACAGATGCTGTAAAAAGGTTGTTATTTCCTGATCACAAAGATTTTGCTGATGAAATAGACTTAGAGAAAGAATCAGCAGCTCTTGGCGAAGATGCCCTAAATTATGGAAATATTTTCTCAGGTTCTATGTGGGCTGAGTTAATGTCTAATCAAGAATTATATTTTTATATTCTTGAACATGCTGCTGATTTCCAAAAACTTCAAGATCTTAGAGGTGAAATTGCTGCAGCTGTTACTTATCTTAGAAATTTAGCTTATGTAACCATAGATACTTCATTAACCACAAAGTCTAAAGGTACAACTTTAGATATTAAAGAAGTTAGAAGTGCGTGGGCAACGGCTTGTTCTGATGTTGGTAGCACATCTATTTCTTCAGGTGAAGCAGGTGAATTTGACTCTGCCACTACTGACAAAAAAGATCAGTTAAAAGAAGAAATAAGAAATAGTGCAAATTTTTCTATTACGATTTCAAGCATTTTTGAAGGTGCCAATAAAGAAAAATACAATAGAATTACAGAATTATTAAAAGAAGCTTCAGACCTAAACAGCGAAAATATTGCCGCTCTTTATCAAGAAGCCTACAGATTGGTGAGTGAAGTAGCCAGTGACGTAATAAAAAACCAAAACGATAACAGATTGTTGGTTGCAGATGCTTCAGTTGCACCAGGAACTAGCTTAAGGTTTGATAGTGGTGGTGAAACTTCTTCATACAACAAAATTTCTTGGGATACTGTAAGCAGCTGGGACGAACTAAAAAAATACTTAGAAAATAAAATGAATGTTAGCAAAGCAGATGAGGAGTTAAATTTTGATCTTTTAGCAAATGTAAATTTAAGTTTAAGTATGGGTTATACAGATAGTTTCAAATATGGCGGAACAGTTGCCAATAAAACCTGCGGTGGAGTAGGATGGATTGTTCTTTATGCTGTTGATAGAAAGGTTTCAGTATCTGGAAGTATAGTGCAAAACAATCTATCTGCATCTGCAAAAACAACAAGAGAAAACCTTAAAAACTTTTTAAATACTTATCAGGGAAATTTTTCTGAAATAGAATTGATAGAAAATCAAGAGTGGTATAAAGAATTTAAGAGAAAAACCATTGAATATCAAGGAAAAGCCAATTTTGATGCCAATGAACAAAACGAATGGTCATTGTTAACAGCAGCTCTTAGATCAGAAAGTTTGGGAACAGACGAAAACGGAAAACCTATTTATTTTACCGATGGAGAAATAGAAAACTTAGTATTTTACATTCGTGCAGAAGCCAACGGCACACCTTTGTCTCAAAGCCGTCAAAATCAATATGAAGAACTAAAAGCAAGAGCTAAAAAAGCAGGTTATACTGTGACAGTTTTTACCACCCAAGACAGCTCACTTGCAGGAAGAACTGAAACGACAAGCGTTACAACTACGTACACAGGAGATGCTTTATGGTCTCGTATGTTAGCTTTGGGTAAAAAAGCGAAGAAAAATTACGAAACGCTTAAATCAGATTATGACTACTTACTTGGAGCCTGGAATGCAAATAAAAAGATTTTTGCACAGTTTGAAGGTGTCGTAAATAGAATTAAAGAAGAATATGAAAAGAAAAAAGCAGAACTAGATGCTTTAAAAGCCGGTGGAGCTGAAACTGCAAAACAAAGCTTTACATTTTTACAAGAAAGTCTTGGTAGAGAATATTTTATAATAAGTGCTATGGCAAAAATTATAAATGGAGCAGATAATACAAATAGCATAGCTCAAAATGGAAGAGGTTATCAGATATCAGGACAAATCGGTCAAATTCAAACTTCCCATAGAATAACCAATATTAAAGGAAGCACAAGTGCCCAAAATCTTTTCAGAACAATATCTATAGTGGCTGAAAAAGTTTTAGACACCGGCAATGCCACTTTTGTTATTGGTCAAGACGCTGATGGCGAAGATGTAAGTATTGCTAATTTTAAAACTATCGTTTTTGATTCTGTAACCGAACAAGGTGGAGCGATAGTAGAGCAAGAAAATGGTCTTAAATATAGGATTTTTGGTGTTATCAGAGACTATCAAGGTCAAGAAGTTGTTTGGGAATATCAAGGAAGTTATGGCGATAGTGGAAAATTTGAAAGTTACCTAAATGAAAAGAGCAGTTTAGAAGATCAATTAGCTAAATTTAACGAAGAGAGAAACACACTTAATTATTTATCATCTTACGATGCTTTTAAAAGTGCTTTAGATAATTATCAAGATGCTAAAGATAAAAAACAAGAAGCAGATGTAAAAGTTACAGAACTTATAAAGAAGCTGGAATTTGCATCTGATTCAGAGTCGAAAAAAGCTCGAATAAAAGCACTTATTTTCAAATATATAGACGACAAAATAACAGAATTTGACGATAAAACAGAACTAAAAAGTTTAATGGATGAACTATCCCAAGAGCAAAAAGATGAACTTGCCAGTGCAGTTGTAAAAGCTCAAGAAAAAGGATCAAATTTTAAAGCAGCTACAGAACCCATAAGTGCTTTTGTAAAAATTATCAATACTTACAACAAAGAACTCAATTTAACTGAAGATATGTTAAAAAGCGTTGTTGATAATATGAAGCTTATAGATGAAAGAAGCAATAAAAGTGCTGGTGATAAAGCTTTATTTAAACAATATGAAGATCAAATCAGAACTTGGGCAAAATCAGTTCTGCCTCATATAGAATCTAGAATACAAACAGCAGAAGATAGCATTCACAGCATTTGGCTAACCAATGAGCAAGAAAAATACAGTTATGATGAATTTGCTCCTGCAACTCCAGAACTCAACCGGCAAGAAGCAAAAGAACAAATGTTGTCTATTGAAAAAGAAATCATTAAATACGAATTGCTTTTAGCAGGTATAGAAGAAGGAGATGTTGATACTGAAGCTAGTATAAACAATTTATTAAAAAAACATAGAACAGATTTGGCCAATATAAAGAACAAAATTATAAACCAAGATCCTTTTGTTGCAAACATATTTTTACTAAACGGAAGTCAGAAAATAACTCAAGAAAAAAATGATGTAAATAGCGATGTAATAAACAATGAGAGCAAAACAAATGCATTGATGGTTTTTTTAAATACCACAAAGTATGATTTTGACCAAACATTAACTGATGATGAAAAAAAACAGTATGTTACATATACAAGAGCTGTAATAATAGAAGATGAAAATGGTTGGACAGCTTCAGGTGCAGGTTCTTGCATTACGCTTATGCAGTTTAGAGGTTCGGGAGACGGTGTTTATGATCCACACATAGTTGGTTATGGAACTGTAGCGTTTAAAGGTTCAACGATAGAATCTGTCGTTATGCCTGATGATGCACAAGGTATAGAAGATGCGGTAAAAGTTTTAATAGATATTCAATCTGGTTTTGCTTCTTATTATGGCAATTGGAGCAGCCCGGGAGCTATTTGGAAATTTAATGATAAAAACACTAAGGAAGAAGTTGATAAATATCTAAAAGTTGCAATTTTAAATGAATTGCAAGGTGATGAAGAAAACGGCAAATATATCAAAGGTATTAAAGAAATTGGTCTTAGTTTTAACTACAAAACATCTGTATTTTTTGGAAGTTTCACTGCTGCAAGTGCTTTGGTTGAAGGTTGCGGTTATATACAGCTGGAAGTTGCAGATGGGTTCCGCATAAGTGCTGAAAGCACAAATGATATGGCAGATTGCATAGTAAGAAGTGAAACCGCATTGCTTCAAGTTACGTATTCTGGTGCATTCAAATATGAAACGATGGGAGAAGTTGATATTGAAATTGACTTAGCATCAACTGGAACTTGGGAAATCGCCATGTCTGCCTATGAAGAAAACGTCGCCAGTTATGATAATGAAATTGATAATTATAAAGCACACATCGAAGCTTTAAGAAGATACATACAAGCTGTTTTAAATGGCACCGCTAATGAAACCAATTCGGCTATGTTTACAAAATCAAGATATATTAAAGATAGCGATGGAAATATGGAATATTATACAGACCCGTCTATCAACCCGTCTACTGGAAGAGAAAACTATAACTACAATTACAGAGCCATACAAGCTTTTATAGCAAAGTTTACTCCATACAAAGGTGCTATCATTGGCTTTTTTGACTCTGTTCCTGAAGAAACTACCCAAAAAACTGCTGCAGCACAAAAACTCATAGAATGGTTTGAAAGCCGCATTACAGATGCAACAAATAACAAAAAAAATACGATGTCTTCACAAAACATAACGCAAAGTACTTTAGAAAGCAAAAATCCAATCACAACATTAGGCAATGGCAAAGAATTCTCAGCTTACAATGCACTAGCACAAATGGGTGCAATCATAACGAATAAAATAAAAGTAGATATGGCAGTTGGTACAGATAAATATAGCAACACTGTTTACGGTAGTTTTAATGAACATTCCTTGGTTGTTGAATTAAAATATGCAGTTCAAGATGGAGTTGTGCTTGAAAATCAAGTTGAAGCTGTTTTGAAATATGACATTTTCGCTAGTTTAACAGCTTATGGTTTTACAAATGTATCAAGGTGGGGAACTTTTGGTGGCGATACTGTGATTATTAAAGCCGGTTGCATGGTTGATTTAACTTTTAGAAAAGACAAGAAAACAGATGCAAATGGTGAGTCTGAAAAAATGCCTGTTGCTCAGTATGATAAAAACGGCAATGAAATAAGAGATGAAAACGGAGATATTGTTTATCAAAGAGATGAAAATGGCAATATTATTATGGAAGAAGTTGAAGAAGAGTTAATTTTTACTATAAATTTCAAAAACGCTGAAGTTAGAGTTTCTTCATTGATAATATCTTGCGATTCAGCTTTATACGCAGGTGAAATTACAGCTCCTGACGCTGTTTACAGCTATAGAAAATCAGACACTGGAGGTGCAAGTAATGACAATAGTGCAATAGACAGCGAAATACGCGACCATTTCATAGGAACTGTAGGAAGTGCCAATAGAGGTAGATCTTACAGCTTAACTGGAACTTTCTATAACATAAATACAAATGGTTCGCTTTCGTTGTCTGCGCTTTCGGGTTCTGTTTATAAATATGGAAGTTATTTATATAGAGGTAGTTATGCACCTCCAACTAAAGATGAAAAAACCGGCGAGATGATACTTGAAACGCAATATACTCAAGCAGATACAGAAGTATTAGCTCATGGAAAACTCAATTATAAGTACAAAGCTAGTTTTTGGGATAATCTTGGTGCGATGTTTGTTTCTATGGGTGCGATGTTATTGCAAGCTGTTACAAATCCACGAATGTTACTGTTAGTTGCTGCTGCAATTTGTGTTATTGCAATTCTCACCGTTGTAACTGGAGGTGGAGCTTTATTTATCTTAGGTATGGCTTTACTTGCAGTTGTAGCAGTAGCACTGATGAATGCTTTTGTTCCTGGTTTTGCAAATTGGTTGGCAGAAGGTCAATTTGCTGGAACTGAAGACGCAGTAGCATTTATGACTAAACTTTATCAAGAAATGACAACCGGAGTAGTAAATCATGGCATAAGTACACAAGGGTTACGTTCTCTAAATCAAGCCGGCGTTGCATTATTTGTCTCTGGTGCTTTAGCACTTCTTGTTTTAATTGCAACAGTAGCATTAGCGATAGTTACAGGAGGAGCAGCTGGTCCGATAGTGGCAACCATCGCTGGTGCTTTGTCTTTCTTGTCTACTGTACTTGCAGTACAAACTATTAGTTCTATGATGTTTAACGCTATGCAAGCAATGGTCGCTGCTGCAAATGACCCCGATGGGTTTGATGCGGAGAAGTTCTTCGTAGAAGGCGTACTTATGATGTTTTTGGCTATAGGTATTGCAGCTTTGACAATGTTTGGAGGATGTGGAATAGGAAATAGCATCGCCGGCATGGTAGGAAAGTCTATCGCAGCATCTATTGCAAAAGTAGTTCTTGTAGCACTTGCAGTAGGTTTGTTGAGTTTTTCTGTAAATGCAGTAATTACATTGGTAAAACATATAAAAAATGGCACAAGCTTAGATATTAGAGAATGGGATAGTGACGAACTCTACGAGTTATTAATATCTTTTATCACAGGTTTTATAAGCGGTCTATCAATTGGAGCGCAATTTGCAGCTGCTAGCAATGTGGCAGATGATTTGGCTACCAAATTTGCTTCTGAACTTGATAACATTGCTGATGATGTAGCTGATGAAGTAGCTAGCGAAGTAAGCGGTAAAGTTTTGAGTTTAACTGCCGTAAAGCAGTTTAAAACTTTACATGGCATAATGGGAAACATAAAGAAGTTTTTTATAGCAGTGTTCAAAGGAGTGGGAACATACGGTGCATTTAATACTGTTAAAAGTGTCATTGGTACTATAATAAAATTGGCATTTGCTGCATACATAAATTATGAAAGTGCAAAAGCTTTTGTAAATGCCTCAAGGTCAGGAAACTGGCGAGAAGCTTTGGCAGTGGCGCTTGTGATGGGTATTACAGCATTTATGGACTGCGTTTCTGTAATTGGAAATGCAACTCAGCAAGCTCATCAGATGACAGAGAAAATAATGGAAGATACTGCTCAAGGAATTGGTGAAGTATTAGATCAGATAAAAGAAAGTTTATTGGCAGTTGCAGGTTTTGGCAAAAACGTAAGTGGAGATGGTTTTACCTGGACTTTAGAACAGTTCCTTAAAAATATCGGTGCAATACTTCTGTCAACTGCTCTGGGTATGGTAGTAGGTTTGATAATCAATCAAGTAAATAAAGCAGATCTAATAACATTTAAAGAAGTACAAAACGCTGACGGAACAACCTCACTTACGATAGAAAATAGCTACGCGACCGCGTTGATAATAGGAGCTGTAGCTGGTGCAATGTTAGGTATGGCAATAGCTAGCACAGCAACTCAATACAATTCGCAAATGGCAAGTGAGAAAATATTTAACTTTAAAGATAAAGTTAAACATCTTTTTGGAGAACTGTGGAAAACATTAAAAACAGCTGCAAAGAGCTTCTCGCAGAACAATTTCAACATGATGATGAGAATGCTTGGTTTTCAGGTAACACTTAATTTAGGTGCAAGGTTTTTAGGTATTATAATAGGTGGTTTTGCAAGAATCGGTGGCGAGCAAGCTGCACAATCAGTAGGAAATTTCTTTCAAAACAATGTAGTTTTTGCTTGGTTTGATAATTTCTCAGGACTTGGCATTTTTACAGGTATGGCAGAAGGTGCAATCGATCCTAATAGAGACATCACACCTGAAGTTGAAGACATATTTGTGACAGCAACAAATAACCTTGGGTCTGTTCAGATATTTATTTTTTCATTAGGAACAACTTTTCTTGGTCCTATACTTAAGACTATACTTATGAATATACCAATTTTAGGTCAGCTTATGGCGTTGTTTGGTGCGCTTAGTGAAACTACTTTTATGCAAAACAACAGTGTTTTAAATACAGCTTTTGAAGAAGGTATAAAAGAAAACATCGCAGGACTGTTCATAGTTGAGATTGCTGGTTCAGATAGTCAAATGGGCGAAATGTTGCAAGAAATGTTTGATGATACTCCAGATGCTGATGTAAGTAGTGCTCTAAACTTTATGTTTGACACACAATGCAACACAGATGTTTTAATCAATATTACTAAAAGTGGCGGCAGTAAAGGTGTAAAATATGGCGATTTGGCAGTTAATGAAACCAAAAGAAAGCAATTTGTAGATAATGTGAAAAACCAGCTAAAACTTTCCGAAATAGCAGCTCAAAGGCTTGAACTACAAATAATGAATGGAAATATCACAAGCGAAAGTGAAGCAAGACAATACATAGCAAAACTATGTGCCGCTGATTTTGCTGCAAATCAGCTTTCTCTAATTTCTGATGCAGAGCTTATGGCCGCTTACCCGAATGCTTTATCTGTAGCTGAAGCCAGAGAAATGAAGCATAAAGATGAATTTAATAAAGCGATTTCTTTACTTAATAATGTTAATCCGCAACATGGCGGTGTAAACCAAATGTCTATGAAGCAATATTTAGATTATCTTGGTGGAATAGCACTATTGAACGGTGACATTGCTACTTCTGGCATAATAAAAATAAATGGAGATGGAAGCATAACAATAGATAGATATTTATTGCGACAACATATAGACAAAATTACTTCTGATACAGCTGATGCCAACAGTGTAGAAAAAATAAAACGTTTACAGATGGCTCTTATAAATATTGCTTATGGATCAATAGGTGAAATAGACTTTAAAGACGGTAAGGCAAAGCAAAGTTTTTCAGATGCGGCTGCTACCGCTGTTTTCTTCCTGACTCAATTAGACAAACAAGTTGTAAATTCTAATTCTCTTGCTATAAAAGAATACGATAATTCACCAGCATCTGTCATTAGAAGGTTTGCGTTATCTCAAACAGCTGAAATAGTTTTTGGCTTTTTAAAAGAAACTTCTATTTATGCTCAAAGAAATTATGCAGATGAAATTTCGCAAATGCAGGCTGAAATAGATGCAAACAACGACACTATAAAGACATTAACCAAAGAAATTGCGATTATTGAAGCTAAAAAGCAATATATTTCATACTTTTTAGAACTACAAGTGAAAACAAGAGGTATCAGCGAAATAGACAACCAAGCTAATGAGTCACGCAAAACGTATTCGACAGTTTTTGATAAGTACAAAGAAATGAAAGACAATCCTTATGTTGACGCTTCAAAACTGTTAGAAGTTGAAAATGAGATAAACAAAGCCAAAGAAGTTTTAGACGAGGCTGAAGAATTATTAACAGAGACTCGAAAAGCAATAGACGATTTGGAAAAACAAATAAAAACTTTGCTAGCTACAAATAAAGATAGCTTACAAGAGGTAAGTGTTACCGGAACAGACCAAGATTTGGAAAACCAAATAAACGAACTACAAGAACAAGCTGTACAACTTCAGTCAGAAATAGATAAGCTCGAAACTGAAAACACAAATATATTAAAGCAGCAAGACGATATTGAGCCACTCGCACAAATCCAAGCAAAAGAAATTGCGGATTTCTATGTGAGTGTTGTAGTCACTTTGGCTATGATTAGTGATAATCTTAATGCTATGTCTAAAAGAGCAAAAACTGACCACTTTTATCATGGCAATGCTTCTCCATACACTAAAATATATAAATCAAATGAAGGTTTAAAAGCTAGAACGACAATCAGAGAAAATGAAAAAGCCATATCAGATATGCAAGCTGAAATAGAAGAACTAAACAAATTGCATCATGAAAGAGAGCTAGTGTTTGAAGAATTCCAAAGAACCAACAATCTTGATGGAATAAAAGACATAAATAAAGAAGTGGAAGCATTAGACGCAAAAATTAAAGATTTAGAAAATAAATGTGAACAATTAAAACTAGAAAACGAACAATTAAAATCTAAAATAAGCAAAATAGCAGAATTTGAAGCAGAAATAGAAGAAACCAAAAAAACAATTAAAGCAATCAAGGCAGAATCTGAACACATAAGTAAGCAACTTGGTAATAAAAAAGCAGAGCTTCAAAAAATAACCAATGAAGATGGCTCAATAAATGAAAACAATAGGGACAGAGCCGAAGAACTTGAAAATGAAATAAAAATACTAACAGCCAAATTAACCGAATATGACGCTGTATTGAAAACATTAAACACAAGAAACAAATACCTTGAAGAAGAAGCTATTCCACGTGAAGAAAGCAAAGCAAGAGGGGCACTCAACGACAAAATAGATGCTATTTTTGTGCTTTTGGAAAATGGCGAAATCACTCAAGAAGAATTCCGAGCTATATTTACTGCTAGCGACAATGAATTCTATTCGCAATACAGTGTGTTTACAGAAAATGTAGATATGTCAAAAGTCACAAAAATTCGTGAAGAAATAAAGAAACTTATTAAAGAAGATATTAAGTCACAAAAACAGGAAATATATCAACTCAAGCAAGAAGGTCTTATTGATGCAGGCACATATCGCAACTTGATAGACACACTTGGTAATTTTGGAAATTTTGAATACAACTCTCCAATGGACTATCTACTACAGATAGAAACAATAAATTTCTCATATGCAAATATACCTGGTATTGCAAATTCTAGTGAATATGGAGCAACCAAAAAGGAAGCTGATCGAAACAGACTTAACAAAGTAGAGAGTTTGTTGATAGTTGCTTTAGAAAAAGCTGGTGTCGACAAAGCTACAATAGATAAATTTTTAGCAAAAATTAAAGATTCCACTCCACTGGAAGTGGCAAATCTGGTAGAAGAATACACAGTAAAAAAATCAGAAAACTCAGAGTCGTATATGATCATTTTGGAATACTCTACAATATATAATGCACTAGTAAGCGATGGTTACTATGCTAAATTTATAGAATCTAATATCAATAAACTTTTTGCTACTTTTGACGGAAAAATTGCAGAGGCTGAAGATGCAAAGAAGAATTTTAGTGCATATACTGAATTTTTATCTACTGAGTTGTTAAGTGAAAGAGGCGATAATGCATTTTCCAGTAATGGTAGCGAGTTTAGAAATAAGATAGAATTTTTTCTAAAAAAGTTTGGAATTAAAACATTCACGGCAGAGCAAACAAACATAATTCATCTACTATCTATGATTGTCCTTGCAAGAGCAAACTCTAAAAATCCGTCTTTCGTTGATACCAGTGGGCGTTTAACAAAAATAATAGAACCAGATCCTGCCAACCCTGTTTTAAGTGAAGCAAACTACAAAATAGTAAAAGATGCAGCAGAAGAATTGGAAATTGCCATTCAAAATGCTCTAACTTCTTCACATATTGATAATGCTCTTAAAAAATTCAAGAGCAAAATTCAAGGAATTTATGTACTAACTGAAAATTTTGAACAAACGTTAAACTTACTTATAGCAGCAAGAGAAGCAGAATTGGCATCTATTTTACAGCAAAGTGCAACTTATTCTTATGCCGCAAGCCTTGCATTAGAGTCTGGCAATATCAATATGTACAATAAAATTATGAGTTTAAAGATAATAATAGGTCTTGGTACTATAGATAACAAACGAGTACAATTAGAAACCTCAGTTTCTCAATACATTAATATGCAATTAACTTTCCAAGCTGATGATAGGGTTGACCAAATTCAGTCTGAAATTGACGCACAAGAACAAGAATTAGCACAATTGCAAGCACAAGGTCAAGAAATGGTGGTATCTAATGCCAAAAGCAGTTCAGCTGTTTCTAATGACACTGAGATTGATAGAAAACGTGAAGAATTACGTAAAGAAGAAGAAGAGACTGAAGAAAAGCTTAAAAAACTTGAAGATGCGTATGCAGCTGCTAATGAAAACCCATTGTCGGCTGTGGACCCAGTGGTTAGTCAAGCAGCACAACAAGAATACGAAAAAGCTTTAAGTGAAGCTGAACAAGAATACGAAAAGAAAATGTATGACATCAAAGCTGAAGAACGTAGATTGAAAAAGGAATACGAAAACGCAGTAGATAAAGCTAAAGCAGCGTTCGAGCAAGCAGCTCAAGAATATAGCGAACTCAACAAAGGAAGTACCAACGAGATGTCGCTTTTTATAGCGTATTTTGCAGCTGTAGCAAAAGCAAATGCCGAATATGAAGAGTCGTTAAAAGCTATAGAAAACGACACTAGTTTAAGTGATGAAGATAAAGAAAAAAAGAGAATGGAAGCAGCCAAATCCAGAGACGAAGATATTGCTGGTAAGAAAGCACATTTTATCACAACTAATGAAATCAGTGAGGAAGTTTTAGCCAAAATGCAAGCTATCGAAGATGAAAAACTTGCTACTCTTAAAAAATTAGAAGAGGACTATCGAAAATCATTAGAAGATATCGACGATAAATTAAAAGTGTTAAAAGAAAGGCGCGTAAGCCTTGAGGAAACTCTTAAAAACGCTTTTGAGGCATATAACAAGAATTTGGAAGAAATAGATAGGCAAATTACAGAAATAAGAAAAAAAGTAACAGAATATAACAATTTAAAAATTGAACTAAACAATATCGAGTTTATATTAAAAACAGAGAGTGATGAGGCAAAAAAGAATAAATTACAGACTGACATAAAGAAAATTAAAGCAAAACTCAGCGCTATGACTATCGAAGTGGAAAATATTTTAAGTAGCGATGCAAGTGGTTTCACTGTTGGCGGTGCTTCTGTATCCAGACTTCTCAATAATTTAGTTTTGCAATATTTTAATGGCAATATAAACATGTCTGAACTTGAAAGAAATGTTCGCAATACTTCCAAAGAATTAGAGAACACAATAAGAAAAGAAAGCGACAATAAGCGCGAGGAAACACTTGTCCAGATTGAAAGCATAAACGAAGAAGCAAGAGGTTTAGAAAGAGAGCTTGAGGCTGTTCACAAAAAGTATAAAAACACGGTTAGAGATATAGAAAACAAAAAATACGAAGTATACGGTAGTGTTCCGTGGAGAAGCAGTACGCAGTATAAAGAAGCTAAGAAAGCAAGAGATGAAGCAATAGAAGCAGCCAAATTAGAACTGAACAAAGCGACAGAAGATCTAGCACAACGCAGAGCAGACGTAGAAAAAGAGCGTAAAAATAAAATTGCAACTATCAATAGTGAATTAGAAGCTGTAAACGGAGGAGCAGGGTGGCGCAAGATATACGATGATGCTCGTAGAAATTATGAACATGATTTAAAAGTGATAAGAAAGCAAGAGAAAAATTTGAACGCTTTGGGGAACTCATCTGCTGTCAGAAATAATCCTAGTAACAAAAAAGAGATACAAGAGAAAAAGAATGCAATCAAAAAATTAAAGAAGAACGCAAAGAATGAGAGAAAAATTAACAAAGCAGCTAAAAAACAGATTAGATTTACCCGCAACGAAACGGTGTCACTAAATACACTTGATACTTTTGCAAATACTTTTGTTCAAAGTAATTTTGAATCTGCAGATGTAGCAGCTAATGATTTGAGAGCTAGAAATGATTCAATTGCCAGGATGGAAAGCAACGAGTCGTTATTGAATGGTATTGTAAATCTTGCCAATGTGCTTTCTAACAATGGAATAGTTCTCTCTGATTTTAATGCACTAAAAAACGCTAAAAACGCTTCAGATGTTGATCCAAAAGAGCTACAAAACGCTATTTTGAGAGATTTTAGAAGCACAATAGAAGATTTTGCTTTCTACGGTAGCACAAAAAATGGTCAAAAAATGGCAACCAATTTAAGTGCTTTGTTTTATCAATTACAAGTCTTAATGTCTGCAGCTGTTAATAATAAACGTAATGCGAAAACAGAAAAAGAAGCAGCTGCTGCAGAAACAGAAATTGCAGAAATAGAAGCTGTTATTAGATATGCAAATGAATCAATTTTAATGTCTACAATGAACATGATAAACAATAAGTATTACAAAAAAGACCAAAGTATAGGCGATGTTTTGGCAGCGTTGGAAACCCAATCAAATAGCGAAGGTGGTTTATCTATAGAAGACACGAGAATATTTAACAGTTTACAATTTGCAATGAGTGAGGTGGGAACAAATTCATCTGACATATTGGAATTTAAGCAAGGTTCGTACTGTGATTTTGTTAATAACAATTCAAAAGCAGCATTGAAAATTATGAATGTAAATTTTGTTTTGAATTATTGGGAAAATTTAGACAATGCAGTGATAGGATATATAGATAGCAATAGTGAAAAAGTAGTAGAAATTTTGGAAAAAGAACTTGCAGAATTGAACGAAAAAGTTGCTTCTATGAGTGAAGGAGCTGAGAAGAAGGGAATAATCGCAAGAATTGCTCTATTAGAAAGCATAATAGCTATGTTACGCACCAAAGATAGTTCTGGTATAAGCGAGAGTGACAAAAAGCTGTTTTACTTAACGGCAACTCAGGTATGTACTATAAATAGTGGAGATTTTGCTATTGCCACTGAATTGAAAGCAAGAATGATAAGTGAAGCTTTTGGTGCTGGTAAAACAGATAAGAATTTGACCGAATCTGAAAGACTTGCTCTAAATATTAAAGTTTCAGAAATATCTAATAGTATTTTCACACCTGGCAGTTTATATGCTGCTATTAAACCTGGCTCTGACATCTGGTCATCAATGACTAACACTAGCAGCGAGGCTCTTGTAGTTTATGTAGGTGTGGGAATGCTTGGAGCGCTAAATGGTAAGAACGTACTAAATCAAGAATTGATGTTTTTACAGAATTTATTAGGAAGAGTTAGTGCGGTATCTGCTGGTGGAGGTAAAACATTTGTAAATAT
>JAITQU010000212.1 GCA_031288735.1 Christensenellaceae bacterium | reverse complement strand
TTAAAATTTAAAAAGCAGCTGCATAGATAAGGTTTTTGAGAATTATTTACGATTCATTTACCATTTTGTAAAATTGTTTACACCCCTGTGTCTTTTTCATATGGGGTGTGAACAGTAACAACGATAAGAAGGTGCCCCTTTTTAGCACACATTAATTTGTTTACATTTGCCCTTTTCAATGTTATAATGTCATTGCATTGTGATTGATGCAACACTAAATTGTTTCAAAGGCGATTATTGAATGAAAATATACAAAGCAAAGGGGAATAGCGAGTTTGAAATTGTCGATAATGATATACTAGATCCTTCGTATGTCAAACTCAAAATTAGCAATATCTGTCCTGTTAGCTCTGACATTGGAATATACACTGGCAAATATAGTGTTAAATACCCCATAGTTCCCTGCCATATGGCAACAGGGATAGTATGTGAGGACCGTAAATCAATTGGTTTTCCAATAGGCTTAAGAGTCATTCTTAATCCATATATTCTTTCTACAGCCGATAATGATGGACATAACGATGTTGGTGTATACGGTTATGATACTGATGGGTTTTTAAGAGACTTTATTGCAATGCCAAGTGAAAACCTAATACCGTTTCCGCCTGAAGTTAAGGAAGATGAGGCCATATTTACTGAGGCTTTAGCAATAGCACTAACAACAATAAACGCATTTTCTATTAAGAAAGGGGAATATGTAGCAATAATAGGCGGGTCAGTTCTAGCAAACATAATTGCACAGCTAGTTAAGTATTTTCAAGGTGTTCCTATATATGTGTCTAACGACACTAGACTTATTGATATTGCGGAAAAGTGTGGGATTTATTACATTATAAACGAATCGACAGAGGATGTATATCAGAGAGTAATGAATATAACTGGCGGTCGTATGGCTGATCATACTATATTGCATGTCAAAGACGGTGTCTCACCACATTTTATATTCAGCTTAGCAGGGCGTGGTGGTGATGGAGTTGTTGTTAGTTTAAACAAAACGCTACCAATGTTTTCTACTAACATAGCATTGATATCAAAAAAGCAATTAACAATACGTGGTGTTTCATGCGGGCTATCAGAAATAACTTCTGCGGTTAACATGCTAGCACAGAAACAACTAAATTTTTCACACTTTATTGATAAGGTAGTAAATTTCAACGATGCAAAAGTGCTTTTCGATGAGATTGCTCAAGAAAAAAATCGATATGTCTTCCCTATTATTAAGTTACAATAATAGTTTTTACATCAAATAATTGTTTTCTAAAGAAAAATTAGACACACTTTTAGAAAGTGCTAATCACATTTTAAGTAATAAAGCATTAAGTTAAAACAGCAATGTTATTAAAAACAGATATTTTAAGGGTTGAAATAAATTGAAGGTGAATTGATAGAAAATGGAAAAGTATTTTTCTAAAATTGGGAAAAGGTTTCTTGCTGCTTACTTTAAATTAGAAAACAGTAATTTTTTTAGTTGCATTCGTAAGGGGTTTATTTCAGTCGTACCAATATTTTTAATTGGTGCGTTTTCACTAGCAATAATGAATTTTCCAATACCCGTTGTTAAAGACTTTATAGCACGAGCACTCAATGGCAACGTTTATTTAATCTTACGTCTTCTTTATGAAAGCACATTTGGTTTATCTGCTCTAGCACTAATTGTATCTATATCATATAAATATACAACGGCAACAGTAGAAGACAGCTCAAACACCGTGCCGCTCATGTCTATTTTCGTTGCACTCTCATCATATTTTGTTTTATTAGGAATAACAAAAAATGAAGTCAGTTCGACTGACATTGGGATTTTTGATTTCAATTTTCACACAAATCTAAGTGTACAAAGTATTTTTGTAGCACTTCTTTGTTCTATCCTTGCAACTCGTCTCTTTTTGTTTCTTTGCAGTGTATTAGAAAAAATTCATCTGCGCAAAGCATTTTCTGGAACTGATGTTAGCTTTGTTAAAGCACTGAAATGCCTTATCCCAATGCTTTTAACAATTTTTTTCTTTGCGCTGATATCGATATTAACATCCTTTATATTTAATGTATCTGGGATTTCTGAGCTTATCAATAAGATTTTTCTCTGGCCCTTCGAATATATTAAAAAAGAAAGCTTTTGGAGCGGACTATTAATAGTTTTAATCCAAACTATTGTCTGGTTTTTTGGCATTCACGGCGCAAATGCATTCAAGCCTACAATTGATGAATTACTCATTGATGGGCCTGGAACTATTATAACAAAAACAGTGCTCGATAACTTTATCCTAATTGGAGGATGTGGAGCATCGATAGGACTTCTTATTGCAATATTCATATGCTCAAAGAACAAGCCTGTAAGATCAACGGCAAAATTATCACTAGGCCCAATGCTGTTTAATATTAACGAGACAATGGTCTATGGATTACCGATAGTATATAATCCGATATATATCATTCCATTCATACTAACTCCGATAGTAAATTTCATTCTTGTATATATTATGCGATCTGCTAATCTTATAACGATAGTAGATTCCTCAATTTCATGGACTACACCAGTGTTTCTAAGCGGATTTTTAATAACAGGCTCAGTCTCAGGAATAGTAGTGCAATCAATTGTAATTGTAATTAGTACACTGATATATCTGCCGTTTGTTCAACTCAATGATAAACTACTTGCTATGCGCAACGCCAGAGCAATAGAGATACTTATTGAAAGCGTTAAAAATGCAGAAAGCAACCCACAGGAATTGCATCTTTTGAGTGGCAACGATGAATTATCAGCAGTTGCACGAGAGATTGTATCTTCGCTAAGACAGGCGGTTAATAATGATGAAATAGACATTTATTATCAGCCACAAATTGACGGTTCAGGTAGGGCGGTTTCGTGTGAGGCGTTACTGAGATGGAAACACCCTGCTGATAAATTCCTATTCCCACCACTTGTAATTGCACTTGCAAAGGAAGACAAATTCTATGAAAGATTGAATGACTATGTTGTTGATAAGGTTCTAAAACATGCTGTCATTATGAATAGAGAGTTAGATGGCGATTTCAGAGTATCAGTTAATATAACAGCAACTCATTTTATGGATATCAACTATATTCGCAGGTTTGTCGATAAGGTTAATGCTCTACAATTGCGACCCTATACAATTAATATCGATGTAACCGAGCAAGAAATGCTAAAAGAGCACCAAGACGCTGCCGATATTTTTGCACTTCTTCGAAAAAACTGTATTCATGCTGAAATTGGTGATTTCAATATGGCACATACGACACTATCGTATATGCGTAATCATTCTTTCTTGTATGTAAAACTAGAGTCTGAGCTAGTCAAAAAACTCTTAACCAATATTAGAATTAGAGACATTATAAAATCCATAGTACAACTAGGTAACCAATTGGAATTTAAGGTTATTGCTGAATATGTAGAAACTGAGGAGCAACGTGAAATACTAAAGCAACTTGGTTGCCATATTTATCAAGGATGGTTATATTCGCCCGCAATTCCGTTTAATCAGCTAGTAAACTACGTGCGCAGACGCAATGATCCCGATGGCTTGAGCACAAAAATTGTATATGTAGAGGAAACAAAACAGCGAACACATACGCGATCAACGCTAGAAATAGTTCACAGTTTTATAAAATCATCTGGAAAATTTGTTAAGCTAATCAGTGTTCGACTGATTCGTCGCTCGAAGGTGTTTGTTAAAAAAATAAGGTCGTGGCTAACATAGCGTTTAGAATAGTATATTTTAACCTATGTGTGAAAAGTATCCCGCCTATATAGGCTGAGACTTTTACCACACCTTGTTGCCCTCCTGTATTGACTCTTTGAGAATTTGTGAAAGAATCAGTGCATATAAGAAAGGTTTGATTTTCGAGAGGACTTGGATAGTAAAATCATGGGGTCAAGATGTGCTATCACCTTGTGCTTGTTGTAAAGTATCGACGCAGGGTCATTCGATGTAGCGCTAGAGCTCAAAGAAATCTTTGAATATATATCCAAGCTACAAAATCACACTTAGCTGTGGAATCAACACGGCAGGTACATATACTTTTCAGTGCTGAGACAAGACGGATATCAGCAAATTTATCAACGCATACAAGAGCGCAAGTAGCCGCATTGTAAAAAAAGAGTTCCCTAAAATACACAAAAGTCTTTGGAAAGAATATTTTTGTAGCCCGAGCTTTTGTTTGTTGACCGCTGGCGGTGCTCCTATAGAAGTAATTAAAAGAAAATCCCCAAAAATGTGGTATTTTCTGAACTTGCGTTTTTTTTAATATTTGACGAAAACACACGAATTTATTTTAATTTGCCAATTACAGTTAAAAAATTTATTTTGATTGCCCGATGCCAGTTTTTGTGACGCATAGTTTTTTTTAGACTTATAACGAGTTTAATTGCCTAACAAAGAAAAATTTCTATAAAAACATGTAAATTTACTTGCATTATGTTTTTTATGTGGTATACTATGGTATAGATATTTAAAGCAATTAACGAAGGAAATTATCATGATACCAGAGTCAATAAAACAGCATAAGCCAGATGGCTGTGAAATTCGTCACAAAAATGGACACTACTATGTTTATAAAGTTAAAGGATTTTATGACAGAACAACTCATAAATCTAAAAGCAAATCTTTAGGGTGCGTGGGGCAAATATACGAGGGTTTAGGTTTTGTTCCTAATAAAAAAGACAAAAGTGCATCGGTTTTAAAAACTAAAGAATATGGTGCAACAAAAACAATTATGACAGCTGGAGCTAATCTTTTTGACACACTCAGAAAGTGTTTTCCGTCTGATTTCATCCGTATTTATGTGTTGTCGGTTTTAAAATTACTTGGAAACTTGGCATCAAAAGACATAGACACAGCCTATGCAAAATCAGCAATATCTATGCTTTTGCCCGAAGTAGATTTAAGCAAGAACACTGTTTCAACGTTTTTAAGTAGTTTATCATTAGAACGAGATGGGATGCTTGAGTTCATGAAAAGTTACATTGATTACAAAAAGGGAGGGCTTATATTTGATGCTACGAGTTTTATCAGTAATTCTAAGAGCAACCCTTTTTGCGAAAAGGGGTATGCTCCTAGTAACAAAGAAAAACAGCAAATACGATTATTCTATGCATTCGATAAAATAGATCATGAGCCCGCTTACTTCAAAATCGTCCCTAGAAACATTTCAGACAAAGCAGCATTTGAGGCATGTATTGACGAAATTGGATTAAAAGGTTTCACAATAATCTTAGATAAAGATTTTTATTCCGATAAAAATATACAACTCATGAAAAATAATGAATTTATTATGCCACTTCAAGGGAACACATCTTTAGTTCCTAATCAAATTAAACAGTTTTCTGGTTATAATCAAGTAATTACTAACAACTTCACATACCACAATAGAATGGTATATTTTACGGAGATTGAAGTTCAAAAGCATAATGATTGCAAGGTCTGCATATTTTACGATTCGGAGCGAAGGCAATACCTTGTAGATAGCTATTTTAAAAAATTCATGGAAAAAGATGGATCGTTGCCTCCGGAAATAAAGAAATCAGCAGCGGACGACACAGCATCATTTGGAGTAACAATGCTACTTACGAACATGAAGAGCATCCCAAAAAACATTTATATGGATTACAAGTCGCGTTGGGAAATAGAAGAAATGTTTGATACGCATAAACACACACTGTCTTTCAATATGAATTATGAAACAAGCTGCCCTTCGCAAGAAGGGTGGGCATTTATAGAGTTTTTAGCACTCCTCCTATATCACAAACTCAACAGAATGTTGATCAACAGTGGTCTGATCAAATCTGTTAGCGTGAAGGAGTTGCTCTATAAAGCGTCAACGATTACACAATGCAATGAAAACGGGGTTTGGAAAATCTGTAACATGACAAAACCATTAGCGGACGTTTTTCAGAGTTTAGGTGTTGCCATGGAATCAATCATTTAGTGCTATACCACATTTACTTCGGACTTCATTTTAATTAAACGATACATAAAAAGCCCATGAAAATGCATATGAATAAAGCGTTCCCTTTAGGCTTAGCCAACAGCGCACAGTGTGCTGTGCAAAAACTTTGCTTGTTCCCGATTTGTCTACAACCGTATGCTCGAGATAAAACCCTGCATTATGACTCCACTAAAGAGTCGTTATACAACGCCTCAGCAATACAAAACCTAGTTTGAGTGGCGGGAAAGTGGATTCACTCGCACTGTGAAACGAGGGGTTACATCTCGAAGCGGCTTTCTAAAATTTCTTCTGATAAATCAATAGGCTTTCCACGGATCAAAAATAAGCACCAAGGGCACTACAGTTATACGACAAACCTTGCTACGAACATAGAGCTCGCAATGGTTACTTGGAACTTCCAAGTTAGGATGTGTCAGTGTAAAACATCATCGTCAAGTTCTATCTGATTACAAGTTGAAATCAGTTCAGTGTCACAGCTCGTCTTTAAAGTATTACGCATCCATACTTTAGAGCTGAAAAGACCGTTGAATCCATTAAGACAGTAAATGTTCTGGGGTGGGATTTTTCGATGCCCGAACTGTAGGTTGACAGCAATGGCGACAGAGCGTCATACCCACGATTTTATAGGGGTCGCAAGAAAACTCGAAAACCACGCAAGTTATCCCGCCCAGAAAAGCGGCAAGAATAGAGGAAAGCCGTGGAAAAGGCGCAATTCCTAGCATATCTCGAATAGCGAAAAGACTTCCTCAAAAGCATCGTAGACGGATAGAACGTTACGATGTGGTATGCATTGAGGACTTAAATATGCGGGGAATGGCGCAATCTTAAACTTTGGAGAAGCGTGTCTCTTCGACTGGGGAATGTTTAGGTTTCCTCGGATACAAGTTGACAAACAAGGAAAGTTCTGACGATTGATAAGTGGTTTCCGTCCTAAACTGTGTCATGTATGTGGCTATGTAGCGATAGACTGACATTAAAGAGGTCGTGCATGCGAAGGTTGTGGTGCACATCATCATAGAGACATAACTAA
>JAITQU010000154.1 GCA_031288735.1 Christensenellaceae bacterium | reverse complement strand
ATAAATTATAATCCTTATTCGAAATTAGCACCATTTTTAGCTATGTCTTTAAGGTCTTTTTTCACCCCTAAAAACGACAATTAATTATACAACTGACCTGCCTTCATCTCACCGTCTATAGAGGCGGGAGACTTTTCACACATAAGGTTAAAACTACTAAAAAGCTAAATAAACCGTGCTAATAAAGTTTAACACTTTGTCTTTAAGACAAAATATAGCTAGGAAATGAAATCATTGGATTAATAACACACAAAAGTGAGTGTTCTAGTTTAGACATGGAATCGTTAAAATCTTACATATTCAAATGATATTTGTCACATTTGAATACTGAAAAAGCATAACATATATGAGGTTGTGTATGAAAGCTAAAAAAGTTAAAAACTTAAAGATTAAAACCTACATATAAATATTATAAATTTGGTTTTTAATATGCTTTAATAATTTAACTAAATATTAAACGGACTCAGTCTATTTTTTATATATGCGAGCATATTCTACACACACAAATCGCTAAAAAAAATCATATAGGAGAATGATGCCAAAATATATCATAAATGGTGGCAAAAAATTAATAGGCGAGATTCAAATTCAGGGGGCAAAAAATGCAGTTCTACCTCTACTAGCAGCTGCGCTTTTAACCGATGAAGCAGTTACAATTCGTAATTGTCCCAATCTTGTTGATGTAAATAATATGATTAGAATAATATCAGCACTAGGAGCTCGAGTTGTAAGAACAGGTGACATAATTCAAATAACAAGCGATGGACTCTTTGCACATGAAATTCCTAAGCATCAAGCTAAGGAGCTTAGAAGCTCTGTCTTTTTACTAGGTTCTGTTTTAGGGAGAATGAAAAAGGCAAAAGTAGCATATCCAGGCGGTTGTGATATAGGACTAAGACCTATTGACCTCCATCTGAAGGCACTTTTGGAATTGAATGTGCGAATTGTAGAAAAATATGGTTATATCAATTGTGATGCATCCAACATGATACCAACCGCATTAACACTAGATTATCCTAGCGTAGGTGCTACAGAAAATGTGATGTTACTTGCGGCTATATCAAATGGCGTTACTGCACTTGCAAATGCTGCAAGAGAGCCAGAGATTGTTGATCTGCAAAATTTTCTAAATAGCATGGGTGCGAAAATAAGCGGTGCTGGAACATCATACATACGAATAGAAGGCGTGAAACATCTTAAAGGCGCGGATTATACAGCAATGCCCGACCGAATTGTAGCTGGGACATATTTGATTGCTACTGCTATTTGCGGCGGGTGTGTGGATTTAGTAAATGTAGAGCCTGGGCATTTACAATCCTTATTATCTAAATTAATGAAAAGTGGCTGCGATATAGATATTAAAGCAAATAAAATAAGCATTACATCCAATGGGAATATTCAAGCGTTTGGGATTGTTGAAACGCAGCCTTACCCTGGATATCCCACTGATTTGCAGGCACAACTAACTGCACTTGCAACAGTAGCAAACGGAACAACAATCATTTCAGAAAACATATTTGAAAACAGATACAAATTTGTTCCAGAATTAAATAAGATGGGCGCACAAGTAATGGTTAAGGGAAAGTTTGCATTTGTCACAGGGGTATCAAAGCTCACGGGTGCGGAAACGTATGCAATGGATTTGCGCGGTGGTGCCGCACTGGTTCTAGCGGGGCTCAACGCAGAGCAAACGACCGTTGTTCATGATATACATCACATAGAGAGAGGTTATGAAGAATTAGATGTTGTGCTTAAAAAACTTGGTTGCGATATTATTAGACTTTAACCCATTCTCTATAAAAATTTATATAGTAAACGCTGACAATTAACCTTACATTCTTCAAATCTATATAGAACACATTTATCAATAAATATGTAGTAGTTTTTTTTAAGCAATTATGTTACTATACTACTAGTAGTATTTAGGTCAAGCACAGGTTATCTATAATCTAGGAGCGTAAAATCAAGCTTTCACTGCATAAACGGAGACACTATGTCAACTGGAAAACAAAGGATCAAGCCGCTAATAGGTTATATTAGCAAAACAAAGTTGATATCTATTATTGTATCAGTGGTCACTGTAATCTCGATAATTATGTTTTCTAGTGCCTTAAATATAGATCGAATAGATGTTGTGTTTGACACGATACCGATAGGATTTAATCAAGACAAAATACTTGAGCTTGCCAGAATAAATACAGGAGATCCTATTTTCATACTGAATGAGACAAAGATAATTGAGCAAATTGAAAGTGGTTTTAGCGATAATAGTGTGAAGGTTAAAAACATAGAGAGAATTTTCCCAAACAAAATTGAAATCTCGATTTTTGAACGTTTACCCGTCTGTGCTGTCAGAATTGAAAATAGTACTAATTTTGCATTAGCTGACGTTGATTTTCAGCTCAATCGAATTGTAACTGATGAGGAGGCTAAAGACTACATAGTTTTGCTTGGCGAAAATATGAGAATTCAAAATGATTTCAACATAAAGCATATCACAATGGTAAGACAAATATTTCTTGCATTCATTAAAATTAATGTTCCTTATTATGCACTACACAAGTTTATAGAGAGCATATATTGTGATTCTCTCGAGTCGAAATATACAGTTAAATTGCGTGATGGAAGAAGTTTATCATTTGTTTTAAATAACAAAGATGATGTTCCTACCATTGATAGTGGTTTATTGGTTGAAGTAAAATGAATATTTTATTACACACTTGTTGCGCTCCATGCTCCGTCATGTGTATAAATCTTCTAAGAGAGGATGATCACCAGATTACCTTGTTTTGGTATAATCCAAATATACACCCATACACTGAATATTCATCAAGACGAGATGTGCTTATAAATTATGGTAAAGAACTAGGATTGCCAACCGTAGTCGAGGATTCATATGGGCTCAGGCAGTTTATCAAAGAATGCGAAGGTGACTTTAATAATCGGTGCATAGGGTGTTATAGAATGCGTCTTAGTAAAACTGCAGAATACGCAAAAGCAAACGGTTTCGATGGGTTTTCAACAACGCTACTAATAAGCCCATATCAAAAGCACAATGAAATAATAAGTTGTGCAAAAATTGCAGGACGGGAAAATAAAATAGAATTTGTATATAGAGATTTTCGTCCTTACTTTAGAGAAGGGCAAAAAAAGGCACGAGAAATGGCATTCTATATGCAAAAATATTGTGGGTGTATATTTAGCGAAGAAGATAGATATAACCACAACAAAAGTGAAAAAAAGTAGCAAAAGCTACTTTCAAAAGATATGTATTTACTTCTTATAAAAAAACAAGAGCATTAAAAATCTAATAAACAGTTTTTGACTGAGAAATAAGTCTTAAAACTTTGTGATAGGCGTTTGGTAAAACCTTAACAATAAAAGAACCATCACCATCTGAAAAATTGAATTGACCAAAAGCGTTAACAGTGAAATTGTAGTTACGCTGCATACGAAGATCATAGCCTTTTAATTCGGCATCCTCATTCAAATCAGAGTCTAGACAAACTATGCTGAGTGATTCATTAATAAGTTCAGAAGAAACTAATAATTCAATCGGGAAAGCATACTCTATAAAACAATCATTAAAGCAAATTAAATCATCCCTATAATAAGCAAGCATGTGTGAAACTGGTATTGCATCTTTTGGAGAAGAAATAAAACCCTTTCCGCTACGTTTCACCAAAGGTGCTAATATTCCAACTTGAACATATTCGTCTGGGACAGAGAAGAAATCTCTTGCAGCAAGGAAAGTGTCTTCAGAAATTTCACGATCGGCTACTATAAACTTTTTTCTAAGCCTCTTTGATCTAATAAAATAAAGAACAATTAATAATAAGGCAATGAATGAAATAACACTACGAGTTATAATTAACCATAAAGCATCAGTTTTAATAAGAGAGTCTACATTGCCGCTAAGCTCCATGAAAAAATTATAGATGGTTATTGAATAATTTATGATTAAAAGAAAGATGGTAATAAGAAAAACACAACGAGTGACCTTCGAATATTTAGAAAGAGTAGCGTGATTTGCCCCAACAATGTTATAATCATCAGTGTGCTGAGATAGAATATAGCGCTCAAAACGGTCGCTATGGCTAGTAGTATCAACAGAGTCTGAAATTTTAGTTAAAAATACTTCATTCATGAACACATTTTAACATTGATTTCTAGAAAAGTCAATATCTAAAATGTTTATTTATAATAAGATTGATGTGCTTTTAGCTCCGTAATACGATATTATAAAGATGCCAGCCTTTATTTTATCAAAAGTTTAAAAAGTCTAGGTTTAATAGAGAGCATATAAATTATTAAGTATAATGATAAATGAAAGTTACTGATTTAATGATTAACTACTTATTGCAATTTTTGCTAAGTCTCTTGGAGGTATAGTGAATTCACGGATAAAAAAATCATCTCTTAAAGGAGAGCATATTAGAAAAATTTGCATGCTTATAGTTGTAGTGTTATTTTTGTCTTGGATTTTAACGGCTTGTGCGGATGCACCAATTGGTTTTGATACATATTTTAAAAATTTCAAATCTAGCATGGCGTATTCTGGGATAGAAGAATTATTGAGGCTATCTGATTATGAGGAGTTAAAGGATCTAGGTGTGTACTTTTCATCCTATCATAGTGCATCGGATATATACATTCTCACAAAAAAAACAGTGATATCTGATGCCCTTACGATCACTCAGCATGGTTTTGCATCTGTCGGGGACGGTCTACTCATAGCACCACGATATAGCGATGTTCTTGATATAAAAGGCGATTATGCTATAGTTACCAGAGAAGTCGCTGTTGGAAATATGTCAAATATACAGAAGTATATAGGACTTGTTAAAATTCGTGGTGAAAACAAAGGAAAGGAGTTTGGATTCTCGTATATATATATGCCATTAATAACACAGTATTCATTTTTAGATTATCAATATTTGGTTATGCTAGGGCATAAGGCGATGACCAATACTGGCACTACAACCTCTATTTCATACACAACAGCAACAATTTATGATTACACTACGGCTAAGGGGAATGCCATCCTTTCGGTTGGCTTCCTTTCTGAGGTCAAAAATCAGTCAACGTTTGAAATGTTTGAAGGAAATATTGTAAGTATATATTATAATGAAGCTCGGTTTTATCAAATTAAGGACATCGGAAGCAATGGATATTTCAATAAAAAGGGAGAATTTTTTTCTTTCGATACTAATGATGGGTATGCTATCGAGAATATAGGAACCGAAATTTTTTATATTGGGAATAATTGGTTTTTGATTTCTGGAACATACACCACTACAACCGATACAGGGTTACATGATTTTTCGGAAACAGACGAAGACGGATCGACAAAGTATCTAACAATTAAAAGCGCAAGCTTCAATACAACACATTACAAAAGCTTTGAAATTAAAAATCGCATAGTAATGGTGGCAAACAAGTATTCTGATGACGAACTCAGAGGCATAATTGATATTGCCAACACTAATAATGATGTAGATGAATTGGACGGCAAAGGGAAATATTACCCACCAATAGTTCCAATGAGTAGTGCTATAAAGGACAAATATTCAATAGTCTACTACTATTACTATGAATACATATTAGGAATGATAAATTGGTCCGTAACTTATTCCCTTTATGATCAAAATGCGAAATCTATTGAATTAGAAACACTAATGCCAATGCTATATGTTGATGGAAAAGGATTATACAACGCTGATCCAAATTTTAATTTGGTACCGATGGATGCCGATTATTATACATATGCTGGGAAGCGTATTGTTATAGATTCTAAAAGTGATTTTATAGGCTACAGTCCATTCATTATGCATGACGGCATGATTATTTCATATAAACTAGAACTAAATGGTCTCACAGCTGACACGTTTGTAGGAGCGTACGATCTGACAGGTAAACTAGCAGTACCATATAAATATTTAGAATTTACACCATATTTTGGTGGGTATGCTACAGCCTCGCGAGTGGATGAAAATTTAGCGAAAAGACGGTTTTTTAGAATAAATAAAAATGGTGCAGAGATCGAGATCGATGATGCATTCGCACTACGCAATGGAGTATATATCACCTATATAATTGAAGATGAAAGAGTTTCATTTGGATTAAATGCAAACGATGGAAGCGTACTTATCCCAAAAAAGGCAGATGTTGTATCAATTATAGATTCTTTCTTAAATAAAGACGGTAGTTATGTTTCAAGCGTTGTGATCACTGTTGAAAACGGATCGGGAGTGATATATAGGTTGAAATGATCAATACGATTTTGGGTGGAGGTGAATATTTAGAGCTGGCAAAAAAGCTTATTAGAGAGGGAGAGGTTGTTGCTTTTCCAACTGAAACAGTATATGGATTAGGTGCTGATGCCTTTAATGCTACTGCCATAGCGCAGGTATACAGGATAAAGGGTCGACCTAACGATAATCCATTCATAGTCCATATTGGAGCAAAAGACGATTTAGAAAGCGTTGCTAAAAATATACCAAATGTGGCATATGAATTAATGGATATGTTCTTTCCTGGACCTCTCACATTAGTATTGAAAAAAAAAGCGACACTGCCAGATATTACAACTGCTAATCTTAACACTGTTGGTGTTCGAATGCCAAATCATCCTTTAGCACTTGAGTTTATAAGGGCTTGTAAATGTCCGATAGCGGCACCTTCAGCAAATATGAGCAAGCATATAAGTGCAACCTCCGCTATGCATGTAATGACTGATCTTGGTGGTAAGATTCCATTAATATTAGATGGTGGCAAATCAAATATAGGAATAGAAAGCACGGTGGTTTCTTTAGTAGAAAACATTCCATTTATATTGAGACCTGGTGCTATCACTAGAGATGAGCTAATGCAGGTTCTACCTGATGTGCAAATCAAACTTAGCAAAGTAGATAAACCCGCCTCGCCAGGTATGAAATATGCACACTATATGCCATCATGCCCCACTGTTTGTGTTTGTTCGCAAGATGTTGCAAAGCGAATTTATAGTGAAAATATTGATAAAAGCCCTGTTATCATCGCTAGCGATCATTTTCTCAAGGAATGTAGCGAGCGAAATACGATATCGTTAGGAGAAACTGAGAGATCAGCCATGCAACTACTTTTTTCATCGCTTCGGACTGCCGAGATGGAGTTTAAATATATAATACTTGAATACTTCCCTAAAACTACAAGATATGAAGGGATTAATAATAGAATAGAAAAAGCTTCAAGCGGCATAATTATCACTAATTAAAAACAATTTCAAGATTAACAGACGATAACTGCTTTTTAGATGAGACGTGTAGTGTTTTTTATCATTACAGTGAAATACCGAGCACTTTTTTTAAAATTTTTACTTCCTTTTGTAACCATCAATTTTTCTCTAGCATTATTAGATTTCCTTTCTATTTAAGCGCACTTAAAGTTACAGCTTAAAGCTACAGCATTCTCGGGAAAAACTAACTGTTTACTTGAACGAATAAATGTGTTAAACTTAACTTAATTTTATTGAAGAAAAACTTAATAGTAAGGTTATAAACATTATATTAGTCACACTATGGAGATTTTAAAATGGCGGGAGAACTAAAAGTTAAAACGAGCGGTGGAATTGGTGGTGTTGTAAGAACGACTAGTGCATTCAAAGGAAAAGTAAATCGATTCTTAGACAAGATTATGGGAAAGGATTGTGATAACGAAATTCCTAGAAAAGAGCTCTTGAAGTACGGCATTGGAATTTTTGGTCAAAACAATTCCTGCAATATAATGGGCAGTTGGTTCAATTATATCTGCATATTTGTCTTTGGGTTTAATCCACTTATATTTAGTATTTTGTTTTCTATAACCCGTGTTTGGGACGCAATTAATGATCCAATAGTTGGTGTCATTATTGAAAATCGTGTTTCGAAAGATGGTGAAAAATTACGTCCGTGGATGAGTAGAACTGCCATTCCGATTGGCATTTTGGCAGTCTTAATGTTTATTAGTTATGGAGACATTTCCTTTTATGGCGTAACTGTTACTCAAAATGTTCATATGGTTTTCGTGATCATTCTATACATGGTATACGATTTCCTTTATTCATTTCAAGACATAGCTCAGTGGGGC
>JAITQU010000129.1 GCA_031288735.1 Christensenellaceae bacterium | reverse complement strand
GATGCCACGTTTTTTACAAAAAGGAAGCAATTCTTATGAGATATACGAGCAAAATTTATGTTCTTTAATGGTCTGAAAATTTTCAATTTTTCTGCGACAATTCATTTTACATTTTACATGCATAAAATTTGTGATTTTTATTCTTGACAATTTCTATCTTTTGGAGTAAGATATTATTGAATCTTGTAAATAGCGCAACCTTTTTGATATGTTGCTGTTTTACTATATGATGAATTTTAATAGCTGTTGCATGTGAAAAGCAAAGCAAGCGAAAGCTTGTGTCGCAAAACTGTAGGGTCTACGTCATAAGATAAGATAAGATAGCCAGTTGCCAGTACGCTTAATATAGGGTATTGGCATTTTTCTTTTATTAAGGAAAATGCAACCTTTTAGGGATTTTGAGACAGTTACTTGTCTCTCCGTAGGACGGCAAACTTATGGCAAAGAAAAATACAGTTCTACTTATAATGTTAATTTCATTATTGTCAGTTTCAATTTTGTTGGCACTCACGTCTAGCTATGCTTACTATTCTCAGCGTCTTTCCAATGGCGATTGGGAAACAGATTATACAGCAGCTAACGTTGAGTTTACAGTTAATGACATGCAGGTTTCTACTATTACTAGCGCAAATCATGGACTTTTAGGCCGTGGGGATGAGGCAGTATTAAATTTCGCAGTTAAGGTTACCTCTCAAGCCTTGCAAAATACAGATTCTAGTTATCATTTTTCCTTTGATTTACTTACACCCTCCGAATATTCTAGTTTATATCCTGACGAACCTTCTATTACCACATCTGGTATAGATTATTCTTCTTCCGCTCTAGCTCGCGCAATTGAAGTTTACGAATATATTAACGGCGAATATGTTTATTTGACATCCCTTGATAAATTTACTGACTATGATGGCATAGTGCCGCTTTCTGTTACAAGCAATCCTATTATAAATAACCATACATTTAAGCTCGTTTACTCGGCAGCCGCTGGCGAATATTATGAGAATAAGGGATTTATTCTCAATATGAAGGCTCAAAACATAATACTTCCAAATGGAAGTTCGGGCCGACGATATGTTTCGACTGAATCCGAGCTTGTTAGTAATTTAGCTAATGTTGATGGTACATCAATTATTGGAAGAACCCTTGTCTTGAATAGAGACATAACCCTTACCTCCAATTTCGGGCTTTTTCTCTTTACTGTAAAGGGAAAATTCGGCATCGACCTTAATGGTCACAGGCTAACTATTGCAAGTGATGTTGAGCTTGTCATGGATTATTCACTATTGCCTTATAATGCTCAGGATGCTCACCTAGGTATTTATGATAGTGTGCCTGCTAGTGTCGGTGGCAATCGTGGAATTTTAGGTAAACTAACTATAGTAGCAACAAACGACATATACTACATTCAAAATGATATTTCTTGCCCTTCTTTGAGTGTTTCGGAGTATTCTTTTGATAGACTATTTGATGCGCTAAACAAACAAGCAAATCAACAGAGCTCTCGACTACACACATCTGGGACTGCATCTAACCCAACTTATGTTGATTTTTATAAGAATCTTTCTTACTATATAAGTTCCATTTCATTTGGTCATGAGCTAATTCAAACTGGGTCTGTCAATGTTAATACTCAAAGTAACGGTAGAGGGGATATTAGTGTTGAAATTTCATCTATTTCTAATAGCGATTTTGTAATTCTAGATTCGAGTACTCCCGTCCGTCCAATTATTAATCCTGCCTACAACCAACCAGTTACACTAGTCAATGGCATATCCATTACTATGTTTTCAAATAGCTCATCATTTGGTGGTGTAAGGTCTCAATCATTCCAAATGCCAATTTCTATACGGGGTAACGATGCGTCGACAATTGCACAAGAGGTACTAGCATTGATTCCAGATAGTGCTACTGGAAAAATAGTATCATCTCTTTTCTTGCCAAATTATGATGCTACAACAAAGGCCACAATCACTTGGGTTACCGATGATAAGGACTATTTAAATGAGGACGGTGGCTATTTGCATTTAGGACGCGATAGACAACTAGACCCAAACACAGTTGCTGAAATTTTAGATGACTGGAATGATGTGTTCTTAAAAGTAGGTGTCATTGTTGATTTGCATGGACAGCAATTTTATGCTGAAAAGCTTGTAATTATTGAAATCTTTGATGCTGAGGCTCGTACAGAACAGATTTATAACTATCGTCAATTGGTAATTGAAGAGGAAAAATCCCTTTTAGGGCTCTATGATGCTAGTTTCAATCATGGTGACCCTCTTGGCATCGACTATTTCGACAAAGCTCATTTTAAAGGCTTAGCACTTAAAATATTTGGGGAGAGCAATAGGAACGTAACAAATGACGATGATCATTTACTACTAGCTGTTGTAATGCCAGATGCATCGGCAGAAAACGGCTATAAATACATACTAGCAAGTGTAGATATGTTTGGCAAGATTCGTTTATTGTTTGAAGATGAGAGCGTTGTTACTCTAAACCAAACAGTAGAAACTATCATTGACTCAAATTCTAAGCAATATACAGGAGTCTATGATAATATAAGTTATACTTTCATTATTGATACTGTTATAGGAGCAAATAATGAACCCTTTAAGGACACATATTTAGAAATAGAGTCTCTTGATCCTAGTGTCACAGCGTCCTTAGATATTTATTATAACTTTAAAACACCGTGGGACAAGTCCACTATTGTAGACGTTGAATTGACATTCATCTACGACAATACTTTTGTAAACAAATATGATATTACTAAACCCGTTCATGGGGAAACGCTTAAATATGTCGAAGCGCGAACGATAGTAGCTATAGGGTATAGACGCATAATTGAGCTCTTCGATGCTAAAAGTTACCTTCAAGCAGACTTTAGTCAAAATCTCTACATTGATGGTGATTCGTTTGAGTTTTATGTAAAGGCATACACTCCTAGAGGAGCGTATGTGTATTACATGGTCGAAGATGAGAGTAGACCCTATGCAACTATAGATAATGGCATATTCACAGTAGTGTCACCACCACCTGATGGTCCTGGTGCTCCGCTAATTAGCGAAGGAAAATACTACAAGGACGCAGATGGCACGTATTTCTTTATTGTCGAGCGTTTCAATTATAATTCTGATGTACCTGGCGGTCTTGAATACACTGATGCTGGCGAGTATTTCATAGGACCATCTCGTTTACCTCTAAATTTTTATGACGAATTTAATGCAGGAAATATTTATACACATCGTGCAAAAATCAAAATTAACCCAGAAAATTTACCTGCTGTAGAGGAATTCGACCTGCATTTCATCACTCGTTTCTATTCTGAGCTAAATGAATTCAATGAACCAGCAATTGATGAAATAACCGGCGAGCCCATTTGGATTACACAAGAAGATCAAGATGAAAATCTAGTTGTTGTTGAATATATTCTTACACTTGTGACTAATGGTATATACCACAATAGTGACACTGAAATAGCTGACGCATATTTGTATCAAAAGCTTGTTGATGCTTTTGATGTCAACAATAATGATTATATAGAGGTTAAAGAATCTCTTTTGCCATGGTCTGATATTATTGCAAATGGCAATTTAAACAGTTATACCTATCTCGGTACGCAATATTATGCAGCATATTTGTACAGCAATACTGGTTATGGCACTGAAAACAGCATTGCGAATCTGAAAGGACTTGAATATTTCCAAAATGTCGAGGGACTAATGTTGGGCGCAAATGCCATCGTAAACCTTGAACCACTTTCGCGACTATACAATTTAAAATTGCTTTCTCTAACTAATAATAGAATAGCCGATCTGACAGGTCTAGCGTTTTTAGACAATTTAGCTGTCTTAGATTTATCATATAACAGGCTTGTAGACATATCCCCGCTTGAATATTTACCAAATATTCAATATTTGTCCCTGCAAAATAATCCTAGCATAATCGACTTTTTGCCAATATCAAATTACAAGAAGCTGAAGTATTATAATGCTGTCATTTCAAATTCTGAAACGATGAATGGGGCTGATGCCTTATATGCGTTAGCTTTGACTGCGGCCAATAACGTTGGCAATTCAATACAAATTTTTTCCCTCTCTACTTCTACGCAATGGACTATCACAAATCAACTCGTTGTTGGTGCTAAGGCCTTATCTGAATTCTTAGTCATAAATGAAACATATTCAACCCTTAACATCCCAAACACCTACGTTTATTTAGATCCTAATGGTGCCTTACGCACATATAAAATTCGCTGGATTTTAAAAAATTCAAATGACGCTAAATATCTCGAGTTTGTAGAGAATTCTAATAAAGAAACGATAGGATATGTAATAAACTCACCAAGTGTCAACAGAGATGTATCTATAGGACTCTCTGTAGTTAGTGATACTGGTGAGGCAGGATCTGTCTATTTAAGCCGTAGGGTTAATATCCTTTTGCTCGCATCAAAGGATGAGGCAAGGTTAGGACGATTGCAATTTACTCAAGCGGAGGCAGAATCTCTAGAAGCGGCACTTGTAGCTAAAGGAAAGCCTGTTCCATCTAGCGTAGTTGCAGGAAGTTATGTTTATTATTTAGCAAAAGATATTATAACTGATCCTAAGCTATTAGATATGATCTTCGTTGAAACAAATAGTGCTACTACTGGAACCTTAAGTGGCTCTACATTTGATAATCAATATACTCTCACAGTTGCTGAACGCACTACACCTACTAAAACCATAATCGATTTTAGCAATTCTGGTATAACGAGCGTTGAAGGAATGCAATATTTCCCAGCTCTCTATAATGGTCTTACTGTCAACCTCAGTGGTAATTATCTTACAGATGACAATGCGATCCCTGATCTTACTCCCCTTTCGAAAATGACAGGGATGAGATCCCTTACACTAAGTGGCCTTGAATATGACTTTTCTCAGCTACTTGACAACTTTCAAACTCCTACGCTTACCACACTGACAACTCTAGATGTTTCTGGTTGCTATGGTCTCAGTGATGATAAGGTTCTTGCTGGTCTTTATCGTCTTTTCTTAAAGTTTCCTAGCCTATCAATTTACGTTGCTTCTAGCTCTCTGGTGTGGAATCCGTATACAGCAACTCTTGCTCTCTATAAGCATGTTCTTCAATCAACTCTTACCTTTTGGGAAAACAATCATACCAACTCATTTTACTTTAACACTGATGGTAATCTTTATTTCTCTATCAACTTCTACGGAATTCAAACTATTGATTTTTATGTGGGAACATATAGTTTTCCAAACTTAACATATAATACCCTTTATAGCCCCTATAATAATACTCTTTACACATATAAGAATGGAACGATCCCTTTTTCTCCAATTACGCAATCTACTACAATTCCTGCGCGCGAATATGATGCTCAAACGCAAGCTGTTACTGTGCCTCAGCAACAAGTAAGTAATGTTATAGGATTGAGATTTGATCTTCTTGCTTCGCAAACTGACAATCTAATAGCCACTGTTACTTTGTATGGCAATGATGGTTCTAATCGTGGTATCGTCACAGCTACTCGATATGTTACACTAAAGGTTGAACTAGATGAAGGAATTGAGGTTATAGATTATAACCCATTTGATACTGGTGCACGAGCGGCATCTATCTCTGCTATATTCCCAGGTAGATCTGTGCGTAACGCAGTTTTGTCTAGACTAAAGATATTGTTTGATACTACATCCTCATCTTCTTCTAAAATAAATATTGGTAGCGGTTATTATTACGATAATGTGTCTAGAAAGCATTACTTAACAATGGCTACTCTTGCATCACTAAGTTTTTCGACAGTTATAACTCAAGCCGCACCTCTCTACATTGATGGAATTTATTATCCAAGTGTTTCATCTAACGGTTATACTTATTCTAATTTGTATACAATAACAGGACTTAGATATCTATCGATTGAGTATATTTATTTTGTAACAGATGCTAGACTAGGCGATGGAGCTGAACTCATCAGCATTAAATCCATGGTTTTTTTACATTCGGTTGTAGACTTTACTACCCTTGATTTAAGAATGACGTTCCCTAACCTTTCAATCATAAAAATAGGTGATACTGCAAGAACTAACACTAATTATAGTTCCTATCAAAACCGCTACATTAAAAACCTTGATTCACTAAATAATAACTATTTAACTGTTAAAATGTTCCCAGAGCTTGAGATCTTACATATATTGTCAGGCGCCGTTTATGATTGGCCACCCTTATTATCTGGGTTAGCTGATTCAAACATCATTAAAGAATTCTATATCTATTGTACAAACCCTTCAAGTTCCAACAATATATATTATGCAAACTATAATTCCAACAGTCCAAATACCGAAGCTGTAGTTAGAATTATTTATTCATTATCTTCTGCATCCGATAAGGACTTTAGGATAGGGGCTCCAGGGGACATAGCACAATCATACGATACAACATATAAGTACACACCCTTAAGCTGGAGTTCAAACGTGCCACATGCACATACTTACCTCGATATAGATGCCGATATGGAGTTCTTAGAATTTTATAACTACCTCTTAGGTGTGGATTTGCGTTTTAAAAATTATACGGGGCAGACTATCACTGCGCTCCATGAATCATCTAGTTTTGCATTTTCCACTGAAAACGGTGTTCTATATCGTGATGTGCCTGATAGAGAATTAACGACACAAAATGATACTTTATATCTACCAGCTAGCACTTTCAATTATCAATTTGGGACGGACTATGGCGTTGACTCAACCGTCTTCCCTGCAGAAGGAGAGCCTACCACAATTGGTGGGACCTTTAACCGTGCATTTTCGATTACTTGGATTTTCCACGGACTAACTGCTGAAAGTGCTATTGCTCTATTCCCAGATACGCAATCTAAAAATTATACATTTACAACGATAACCAACGATTGGGGTGGAAGCTCTGCTCGGCTAGAAAATGCAGATCTCACCGATTTGTTGCTAACATATTCTAGCACTGCTCTAATTACGGACTCTTTCTTTATACTAGAGGCGATAGTTGGCTCAAGAACTGGGCGAACCTCCACAACTGGGTTTTATGATGCTGGTGCAGCTATTGTCAATGGTAAATATGTGCCAGTTGCTAGCGACTTTAAAACAACTCAATTTTCGGCGCACAAATCCTTTATCTATCCGATCTTAGCTAGAAAAACTATAGGTGCTGTTACTTCAAATGCGGACAGAGTTTCATATGCTACAATTGTCGACTTGGCACTTAGAACTACAATATTTATATCAATGGTGCGTAGCGGTTTTCACTCAGCTGATATTAGCGCTTCGGGTGCTATAGGTGGCTCGGTTGAAAGATCCTACACTCCAAACCTTGAAGGACTCAAGATAATTGGTGCGCATACCAATTTTGCTAATAATTTAATCTATTCTGCAAGTAACACTGGAGTATACATTTCGCACAAAGTAAGTCCAAAAACTACATATGAGTCTTCTCTCACCGTTAACACTTCCCTAACTGGAAGCATGGGGTCTTTGCGTCTCTACACGGTAAACGTATACAAACTAGATGGACTATCTACACTATTCCCAAACCTTAAAGAACTTTCTATTACTTACCAACATGTTATTTCACTCACTGGCCTTGAAAATTTAGCAAGTACTCTAACTCACCTTGATCTAGAGGCAAATCTTATTAACGATGTCAGCTTGCTTAGAAATTTTACTAGTTTGAGGTCTGTATCATTTTCAGGGAATGTGCTTAAGACTGTTGTTGATGCTACCGCAGGTGGCACAATTGGGGTTATTGGCACGACTGGTCAAAAGTCTGTTTTTCATGCATCTGCTGCTACTTTATTCTATATCAACTTAGGCAACAACACTAGCTTAGCTCTTAATAACGTAGCTGCTCTAGCAAACTCTAAATTTACAAATAAAACAAGTGGTTTTAATCCATACAACCGCTCAACGTTTTTTGAATTGAATCTGTTTAACACTTTATGCGTAAAGGAAGCACTAACCTATAAAGCTATTAAAAAAATATTCGATGATAGATATGCATTAGGCTTTTCTACAATTGACGTGGCCCTAACATATTACTTTGCATCATCAAGTGCAGGGAACAATAATTCAACACTAGAATATAATTCTTTTAATATATTTTACACTGATGTCATTGATGAGAGCACTAGGGCTGCAAAATTAAAAGACATTCTAGTTAACTATGGAGTCGATCTCACTGGCACAAATGGAAAAACCGCAAACGAAACACTTACAAATATTGGAATTGCTAACACCACTTATAGACTCAACTTTCTAAGTAGTTCATATTTGACCTCTGAGGTTCAAACGGATGGTTTTCGAACTGACATCGTAATTTCAGCTCCAAACCTTGCCTATTCATACCAGCTTTATGTTCGCTATGACATATCCTTTAATCTTCAAGGAACTAAAAGTTATGCGTTAAGAACCAATAGTGCCTATACATATGAAACTAATGCTGCACGTTTATTGCTCCCATCTGAATTTGATCCAGCCATGTGGTCTTATCTAGTTTATATTTTTAAATTAAATGGAACCACCGATGCGACTGGTGGATACATCACTTACACTTCAAACTTTATGATCAGTATTACTTTTGATATTGGGCTCAGATCTCTAAAAGGTATCGAACAATTGTACGATAAATTAACTGGCATTTTAATTTACAATAATCCACTTATTGAGGAAGGCTGGGCTATTACCTCTAATAAAATGTTAATTCTTACACATCTCAACATTCATGGTGCTTTCAAGTTAACTGAAAATCAATGGGCAGCTATTATTTTTACATTAAACCCTAATTATATTTCTACTGGTCTTTTCCTTGCTGAATACCCTCTTAACTACACAATGACTCTTGACACGGTATACACAAGTAATTCTATCAGTTGCACGACTCTTGCACTGTTGATTGCAACAATGATTAACGTGCGCACTGCCGCAAATTCCTCAACTCGTGTTTCATTTGGTAATTTTTATCAGCCCGCCATCTATTTCCCTTCAGCAAACAACATGCTTGACGTAGCTAGTTCATATTTTTACCATGGTGCTACTCGTTTTATGGGTGAAGGTATTAAAGTAAATAGTGCCTCTACTGATGGTAAATTAACCAACGCTACAAGTTATTATCTGCACTTTGATATAACTCTCACAAGTGGAACAATATATAATAATGATATAAGCTCTGAAACTTCACGATATCAAACAGAACGTTCTCTTTTTTATTATACAGACCCTGAGACACTATCCGATCTCAATATTCTTGCATACACTATTATTGGGTCTTTCTATGCCAATGCTTACACTTCTGAGACTCCTCTCTATACTTTTGGATCTACATATCAGAGCACTTCTAGATTTACTACTATGAATTCAGCGAATATAGCTAATGGGTCTACTTACGTAAATGTTTGGATGCAAAATCCCTCAATAGTAAATCGGATACGTTATTTTGCAAATGCGACTAGAAGTGTGCGCCCCGAAACATACATTTACCCTAGTAAAATATATCAATACGATGTGGAAACTACAAATGCGACTTTCTATCTGCCCATCTCTATTACATATAAAGGGCAGGTCTTTACTGTATCATCTTCTGTGGCTAGCACATACTCTCAATTTTTGACAACTGGGCCGAGTGGCGAAAGAGTATTTTCGGTGACTAAGGATAATTTCCCATCAACGCAAGTAACGTTTTCTTTAAACATTTCTAGTATAATCTATTATTATCCAGTAAGTGCTGTATCAACAGGTATTAATCACTCTATTACGCTAGTGCCAACGAATTACATATATTCAACATTAACGCAAAAAAGGTCAAATCTATACTTCCAACTCAACGAACCCACTATAGGTGATTTGAGTTATGCGCTTGTATCTGCCGATGTATTGTTTGATAGCCCACTCCTTATATTGACAATGCTTGATGGAGCTCTGACTAGTAGCTCAGGCCTTGGTAGCATACAACCAACACCTGTAGATTTTAATGGAGTTGCTGGCTATTATTACAGTAAAGCGCAAATAGATTTAGTATCCGCTTTTTCTATTTCTTTTTCTTCTTCCACAAGCCCTCTTATTTCTAATAATCCACCCTCGTCTTTAAAGGGTCTCGAAATTTTTACTAATCTTAAAGAGATAACCATAGTAAATTCCATTATTACTGACTTAACTCCGCTATCAAACTTAAAACTTCAATACTTACGGTTGTCTTTTAACGCTGCCTATACGCCGCAATCAAGTTTTATTCCCAAAATTTTACCGATTAGTCTATTGCCACTTCTTAACTCTAAGGACACACTAAAGACTCTGATTTTTTATGAAGAGTACTATGCTCAAGAAGTCATTCTAGGCTTTCAAGATGCGCATATTTTAAAAGCCTTCACTGCTCTTAATAGTTTGCAATTAGGATCTTACACTAATACTGACACCAACATAAGAAACACCTACAAGGCAACCTCATCTTTTGCTTTGCTGTCAGCTTGGTATTTTGAGCATAAACCTGGTTATCTTAATGCTCCGACGGTTTTCACACCGCAATATACAAATGCTGTTTTACTATTTGAACAACCTAACTATTTGGCTGAGTGGGAACTTTTTGATATTTCTCTTGATACTGGAGTTTTAATTACGCCTAGAACCAATGCTTTAAAATCTGTAGTTGATGGAACGTGGGATATAACCATTCCCTCCTATATAGAGCATGGCGGTTTATACGATCCGTTGCTTTGGTATTCTACTAGCTCTGCGATAAAAATGATGGACTACAAATTCACTGGGCGCACATCAACGGAATATTCATTCTTAAATGGAGCATATATACTTCATGATGGTGACAGCTTAAACTTCAATCAGTTTAAAGAACTATTAGGTGATTTTGACTTTATTTCTAAGCTTTACTCAAGAGAAATAACTTGTGGTGCGGTGATACGCATAAGTAATACCTATGATGTTAATTCCTTGGTATATTCACTTATGGCCAGAGTTAATATCGAAAATGTTGACTTTGATATGCCGTTTGTCGTTGATTTAAGGGGGAGCATTTAGATGAATATCCCTAAACTGCAAAAACCTTTTATTAAGTCATTTTCGCTATCCGGTCTTTTAGTAGTTATAGTCTTGTGTGGGCTTTTTGTTGCTACTATTGCATATGCCGATATGTCCTATACTGTTGATTTTAACGATTCCGTTGGAGCTAGCACCGATTCGTTTTCTATAACTGGTGCTACAAATGGGTATTATCGCGACTTTGCAGTAGCATCTAGTGCTCAATCCTTAACGTTGTCAGTTGTTTTAAACAATAAGACTAATCCTACTATCTATGATTCTTATGACCTTTTAGTTTATGGTAGTAATGTATCGGCATCTACTACAAGTGCTTCTAAAAATAGTACTCTAGAAATTTCATCTACAAACTATGTTTACAATCTTTGCTCAATATTAGAAGGCATAACGTATTCAGCAGGTAACATTACTCTATCTCTTAACAATAACGCTACTACTTCTACGACGGTCTCTGTAGTCGTTATTCCTAGAGTAAAGTATTTTTATAACGATGGTAGTGACAAAACCTTTGTTTCACCCAATCGATATGTGTCTAGTTTTTTTGATCTTAAGATGACAAACAACGAAGTAGCACATAATCTTACACAAGACGCTAATATTCCTGCTTATAGACAACCATATTATAAAAATCTCTACATTATTAGCGATATTGATGTGTCTGATGACTTTGTTCTAAACCATCCATGCTTTATAAATTTGTTATATTCAAATATTATTCTAAATGCAAAAATGACAATTGCACACCACGTCTATGGTTTGTTTGAAATTAATTCCATAACTGGCAAGATTAACAATAACTTGTTTACATTCAATATAAATACTCCAGCTTCATATTATAGCGAATCTGGCTCTACTACCTCATCAAGCACTAATTTCAAGTTTACTAGTAGCGCAAACTTTTCAAAGAAAGATGGGAATATTGATTTTTCTCTATCTATAAATTCTGCACTTCTTTCATCTCTTTTAGATGATGCATTAGCATTTGCAGCAAATGCTGTTCCTTATCAAATTACTAGAAATCTCATCCTCCCTGCTAAGTATCATGATTACGCAGTAGACTATACATATTCTGTCCTTGACAATCCTTCAACACCAACTCAAACTGATTTGGTTTATCCATCGTTTTATGCTGATATGTATAGAGGCCAGTCTACAGTTACTAGATATCTTAAAATTGTAGCTAATTTCGATACAACCTCTAAAACACAGATTGTACCACTTAATATAATAGGCAAAGGCAATGCTGCTTATGCCACCGCTTTAGCAAACGAGTTGGTTAGATACACGGAAAAATCTGGAATATATTTGCCAAAAATAGATATCCTAACTGGCAATGTTGTAACTGATGGATCTAATAATCCTGTATTCGTTAAAAAGGTTAAGGACTCTGTCGAATTATCGGCTCTTGTCTCATCTTTCATCACAGACACACAACGCAAAGCTGATTTTTCAATATTCACATCAGCAATCAACCTGGATTTCTTTTACGATGGGCAACGTTATCGCCGCATTGATTTTGTCTGGCATGATGATATATCCCCAGCTGGCTATACGGCAGCATTTAGTGCAACTGTAGGAGATCAGGGCATAAACCCAGTCCCATTAGCTGATATTGATTTCTATTTATCTCCACAAACACTTTTGTTGATAGTAGACGATGAGGATGTGATGGTTTGCGCCTACGATGATGATAATAACTATAATATAGGTGACAATACAGGTGCAGTCACATCTAGTGGATCTATTAGCATCAATGGCATAACATTAGAAGAGCAACGCACCTATCTAGAACGCTATGTCGAGACTGTTTATCTTTCATCGGTAGAGGATGTCTATGATATATTGCGTGTCGATGTTTCTCAAAACGCATTGTATAGAGGCCCTAGCAACGTTGCTATACCATACTCGTTTGGATTTGAAAACATCACATATAACATATATTGCTCTACAATCGAAAGAATCGAAGAATTACTAGACCCTACTTTGACCGAAAGTGAAAAGAACGCATTATTTCAGCTTATGAATGATGATGGTCTCATTTTCACATTAGCAGATGCTGGAACTGATCTAACATATAATCGACTGTTTTCTTTTAACAAAGATAATTTAGGAACCATTCAATTCAAGGAAGATGAATACTTAAGGCTAGTTTCAAACACCACTCTATTAATGAAAATGGATTTCATCTATGCTAGCAATGCAGTTTTGCCACCTGGTGTTAGTAATTATACATCCTATAGAGAATTAATAATACCTACTGACGGTATAGGTGGTAGTGAGTTCACACAATATATGACAGGTGATACCTTTGCTGAGTATTTTAATAGTCTTCCTGACGGCAAACTAATAGATTCGATTCCGTCAACCTTTTCAGGATATGATGAGATAACTACTGGTAATGCATTTTTATTTAGACCTAATGTTGTTAGTACTGCAGTAGGCTTAGAAATGGCAATTGTAAACTCCGATGTTGTTGGTGAATATTGTAAAATTATTCAGCCCGCTGGTGCTGGATATAGGCCTTATTGGTGGCAAATACATATTATTATTGACAAGATCCCACCAAGAAACTCACTTGTTGAGGTTCAAGCGCGTTTCTTTATCTTTATACTAGATCAAAAGACATACATAAGCGATCAGCATTACTACTTTACCGTCCCTGGCATTTATCGATACGGTGCTGGTCTAGAGTTTCTTAACTTACCTCTTTACACTGCCATCATGGACGCAAAGGATGACAACAATGAGACAATTTACGATAGTTTTACAGAGGCATCGACTGGTAACCGTTACCTTCTAGCTGATGGGGCAAAAAAACCAAGCGAGCTTTTAGATGCTAGCATTTCAAAGTTGACTCTTGCTGGATATAGTTCTGGAGCTGTAAGTATTAAAGGCGTTGAATTATTGACACATACTAAAAGGATGTTTTTTAACGGCATTCCCATATCTGACCTTGAGCCATTCTCGCATTTCACAACGTATGAACTTATAGAATTGCAAATGAATTCTTGTCAGCTTACTGATGCTATGCTAAAGCCGCGATACTTATACACTTTAAACAATCTTTATACACTTACTTTAAACAATAACAGTTTAACGCGACTTACTGATGTCAGTGGCAACGATGTATACGGTGATGGCTTCAACACCCAATACATTGCAATATTTTATAGAACTGTAAGATATCTTTATTCTGATAATAACAATATCACTACCGTTATGGGCCTTTCAAGTGTAGCACCGCTTATTGAGCATTTGCATTTGCGAAATAATCCAATAGCTCAGTTTGCGCCGTTGAGTGGACTCAAGAATCTTAAAAGTGTTATTATAGCTAATACTTTAACAACTGCTGATCCGTTTACTCACAATGCCACTGTTACTCCCACTGGTAAAATATATTATGAGGATGGACTTATAAACATCCCTGAATATGTCAAACTTATTGATCTTGGTGTTACAATTATTTATTACGACCGCACTTCTAGCACTGAACGAATAATGACTATAGGTAATAATGCATCTGATTATATAAAAACCGCACAGTATGACGAATCACTTATTTTAAATTCTATCTATATTGCGGAAACTCACTATAACTTCATTTCATTCCCAGCAAAAGTATATGGGTTTAATTCTACAACACCCGGAACCTCCTCTCGATACAAGATTAATGTTGACTACATTGCATATGATAGTTTTCTAACATTTAGTCCTTCTTGGAAACAAACTGGCACTCGTTCTTCAGTCACCTTCCCTCAAGTAGCAACTCCTGTTGCTACCTCAGACGCACATCTAAGTACAGATACAGAACCCAATGATGATGCGCTTATTTTCACAGCCAACGCACCAGTTAGTGATAAAAGAATTCGTGTTATTGTTGATGCTGGAACTCTCATGAAAGAATTCTCGTTGATTTATAAGGTGCTGTGAGGATGCAAATATGAAAAAATATGAAAAATTTCATCGATTGCATATAAGAACATTGATGTCTACTATCACTGTGCTAGCACTTATAGTAGTATTCTCTATTGGCATGGTTTGGGCATGGTTTGTTGACAATGACTTAAAAACCAGTATTATAACGATGCATACTGGAAGTTTAGATCTGCAATGCGAATTGTTTGTAGGCTATGATATTGATTACGATGGTACATTAGAGCCACTTTCTTATGGCACTGGTGAATCAACGACAAGATCTGGAAAACTTGCAAGTTCATATACACCTATTGCATCTAATATTACTTCGTCTGGTGATGGGATAAACAGCCACATTGAATTATCTGGTGACAGTATCGTGACATACAAATTACTCATTGAAAACAACCAAGTAAACAATTCGATCGGCCTTGTGACTCTTTCCCTTGCTAACTTACAAGATTACATGTTTAGCAATCTAAACAACAAAAATGAACCTTTAACTGATATTAATAACATAGTGTCCCCACTAGCTGTTTATCTAAAAAGCCTGGGCACATCAAATACTACCTTAGGTTCTCTAGATGCTGCATTCCAGCGTGCTAATTTTTATAACTATATCGGCAATTATGTATCTCGACTTATGTTTAAATTAAATATCATAGCTATCCGCACATATGCTCCTGACCCTGGTGTAAATTCACTCTACGATGGTTATAATACTATAACCGCATCTTCTTCAGCAGGAGACGGAGGTGCTGGTGTTACACTTTTACCATCTATTCCAGCAAAACCATTGTATGAAATTTCTAATGGAGAAAGTGTCTTATCCGACTATCGAGTTAATATTGGTGAATTACTAGAAATAGAATTTTCAATTTCAGGAATGCAAACTGACGAAATTGTAGCTGGATATTCAGCATATTTAACAAACAACGCTCTTGTCCCAATGGTCGTTTCGAAAATTACATCAAATCCTGATTACGATGCTATACTTACATCTTGGCAGAGAGCTAACATCAACGACATTTCAAAAAACTTTATATCAGAGATGCGGAACACAGAATTCAACTACATTTTTGGAAGGCCAAACGACTCTTCGCTTGTTAAAAAACTATATTTTAGAATACCTAAAATCTCTGTTGTGGCTCATTCATTACCAGAGTCGAGTGTTTAAAGGAGGTGCAAGCATGCTGCGAAAAATGAAATTTCGACAAATTTTAAAATTAACGGTCCCTGTTTGCGCCGCAATTTGTACCATTGTTATTGTATGCTTTGCCATGTCTGGCGTATATGGTTGGTTTGTTCAAGACATAAATCCCACAGCACAAACAACTGACCTAACAGTAATTAATTTAAACAGAAGAAGTTTAGAAATATCTCTTCTTGATCGTGATGGAGAAGTGATTTCAAGTTCAAACCTTGAGTCTTCATTCGGGCCTGGTGATTACTTATATATACGAATTAATAGCAGAGTATCTATGTTTGACGGAAATACACGACTCAGGCAATTTTTAATAAACTCTTTAAGTGTTAGATATCCTACACAGAACTTGGTTGCATCAGTTCCGTTCAAGTTTGGATCTAAATACATCGACACCGATGAATATACTTATAAGGCAGGAGGCAAGTTTGATATTGCTACTGTTGGTGATTTAGAAGCTCAAGAATCATTTTTTCGAACTTTCGTGACACCAGCTTCAAATGCATTTAGATATAGTTTTACCACCCAGTTTGTAAGCTCATTTGCAAACCCTAGCTCATATCAGTACCTAACGATTGCGCCAAACGCCACTTCTACAGAGTTGACTCCTAGTAATGACTTTCACGTTATTACATCTCATTTGAGCAATGCAACTCTTGATCTAGGTCCAGCAGATGCAGGAATGGATTATGTTTTTGGCTCTAGGATTAGCATCAGCTCTAGTTTCTCAAACACAGTTTATCTTATATTATACTTCGATCCACTACAAATTACTGAGGCCAAGAATTCTAATGTTGATTATATGATGAATAATAGTAATGGATTTATGTTACAAGATATCGTTCTATATTTAGGCTTCCTAGACGAAATTGTATAAGTGTAATAAAAAACCACCGCACCTTTACATAAAAAATGGTTGTGAAAATACAATAGTAACTTAAATATCTTGTATTAGTATTTTTTGGTCTTTAATTTGAAAGGCTCTGCAATTAATGAAATTTTCTTTGCTGAACTCTGTACAAGTTATAAGTGTTTGAATTCCTACTAGCGAGCTAAGGAGTGCATTGCGCCTAGATTCATCTAATTCAGACAAAACATCATCCAAAATGAGAACAGGTGTTTCACTCGTCCTTTTCTTAAATAATTCGATCTCGGCAAGTTTTAAAGACAACACCGACGTGCGCTGTTGTCCCTGCGAGCCAAATTTCCGCAAATCAATATCATTTGCTGTTATTTTCACATCATCTCGGTGTGGCCCAGTGGTTGTATATTCCTGTTTCACGTCATCGTTGTATGCTACTTTAAATAACTTATATATATCATTTTCTAAGTCATCAAAGTTTAAGTTCTCTGTTTCATAGGTTATTTGTAAATTTTCTTTCCCATCTGTCAACTTCTTGTGACTTGCATTTGCATAATCAGCTAATGCAATAATATGTTTATTTCTTTCATTGATTATTATAGCCGCAACCTTTGCCATCTCTCTGTCTGTTAGCTCAAGCATGTCAGCTAATGTAGAGCTTAGTTTATATTGCTTTAATATTTTATTACGCTGTGCTAGCAAGCCAAAATATCTTTGTAAAGCATAAAAATACATCCTGCTTTGCTGTGAGAGGCTAATATCCAAAAATCTACGCCGATCCTGTGGTGAGCCTTTTATAAGTGTCAATTCACTAGGAGAAAAAAAGACAATATTGAGTACGCCCATGAGCTCACCCATTTTTTGTATGGGTTGTCCATCAATTAAGATGCGTTTTCCGCCGCTATTATCAATATAAATATCTATTTCATGTTTCGAAAATTTTTTTTCAAGCTTAACTGTTATACGCGCACCTATGTTAGAATCCCAGTTAATGATTTCACGCTCGCGCGTGTGCCTTGACGATCTACCAATTGATGCAAAAAATATAGCGTCTACTAAATTGGTTTTCCCACTTGCATTCTCACCTGTTATGATGTTAATACCACTATCAAACTCTGCCGCCGCTTGCTTATAACTTAAAAAGTTACTAACACTCACTCGTGTTACCTTCATTTTCTTTCACCTAGATGATATGGCGTAACTTGATATACATAATAGTTTAACCAGTTATAAAAAAGAAGATTCCCCGTACTGCGCCAGTTCATTACTATTTTATCATTTCCACCATCCCGAAAATATCCAACTGGTCGCGCAATTTCAATTCCTTTTTCACAGTCTCTCATATACTCATTTTTTAGTGTGTCTTTGTCGTATTCAGTGTGCCCAAAGAAAAAGAACATCCTGTTATCAACCGTTTTAGCCACACTAATACCACTAGCCTGCCCACTTGCCAATACTTGAATATCAACATTGGCTCTTAGTGCTCTTTCATCTATTGATGTATGTCTAGAGTGTGGAACATAAAACGTATCGTCAAAGCCTTTAAGAAGAAGGTCATGACGAGAAATAGCCTTGTTTTTAAAAACCCCAAATAACTTTTTTTCAAGTTTAATTTTATTTATTCCAAAATAATGATAGAGTGCTGCTTGAGCTCCCCAGCAAACAAACACCATACTTGTTACACTTGATCTAGCATAATCTAAAATTTCTTTCAGTTCACTCCAATAATCAACGCTTTCAAAATCCATGTTTTCTACTGGAGCACCAGTAATAATGAGACCATCAAAGCATTGGTTTTTAATTTCATCGAATCTTTTATAAAATTTTTCCATGTGCTCAAATGATATATTTTTACTTTGGTATGTCGCTGTTTGGATTAGTGTAATATTAACTTGTAAAGGGGTATTTGACAAAAGTCTCATGAACTGTGTCTCTGTCTCTATTTTTGTGGGCATCAAATTGAGAATTGCAACCTCTATAGGTCGTATATCCTGTGAGGCTGCTCGTTGCTTTGACATGATAAAGATATTCTCTTCTGATAAAATTTTAAAAGCTGGCAAGGCCTCGGGAATTATAATCGGCATTGTGGACGGACTCCCTCCATTTATTTAAAATATATATTCAGGCAGGTTATAGCAAATATGATAATTCTTGCTGCTTTTTGACAGGTCTTGTCATATTTAATAACGCTCAATTTCAAAATCCAATTTTAAATGCAATTAAAACACTGAAAACTTATAGGAAACAATAAAGAGTTTATTTGTTAGCATTCTTAGAGCACTAATCTTTTTAGTAGATTAATCTAAGGATGCTTTCTTGTGCTTTATACCTTCCTCCTAAGAAAAAAATCATCTTGTGTTCTTAGAATATGCTTCTTTTATGGTGCGATCAGCTTCTCTCTTGACATCTCTTTCATGTATTACTCGTCTTTTATCTACAGTATCCTTACCCTTTGCTAACGCAACTTCAGCTTTTAATAGTGAGTCTTTAAAATACAATTTAGTTACTACAAGCGTAAATCCTTTTTGACTTACTTTGCTGTGAATTTTAAGTATCTCACTAGAATGCATTAGTAATCGTCTCGTTCTTGTTGGTTCAGGATTGAAACTGCTCCCCATTTTATATGGTGAAAAATGTGCATTTAATAGTAACATCTCATGATTTTTAATTATTGCATAGCAGTCTCTGAGATTGACATTGCCAAGTCGAGCACTCTTAACCTCACTTCCCACTAATTCAATTCCTGCTTCATAAGTATCAATTATGAAGTATTCATGGTATGCTTTCTTATTGGTTGCAATAATCTTATTCTTGTTCATCTCACTTCACATGCTAAAAACGGCTATATTGACTATAGCCGCTATATTTAATCGGTTTACGGTCTAAATTATAACAAAATCACTAAAAGTAATTAATTTCATTAACCTTTATATCGATGCTACTAAAACAACAAGGTGTTTTGATGAATACTGTTATTAGTTACATTACCCATTGTTTATCGTAATCATAAAACTTGTTTTATTGCTTAAACCTAATTGCGCATTTTCGTGCTTTAAGCTCCAGTATCATAGAGATTTTTTGTAGGCTCGATACTTTTTTAGTCTTAAATCAACACAACCTTCGAAGATAAATGATGTATTAGAAAATGCGATGTTTCGATATACAAATCACAAAAATATCATATATTTATTAGTGAGTTTAAGGTTACTTAACTAATCACTTCACTTAAAATCATAAACCCCAAACAATTGTATCTGGGGCAGGAAGATTAGTATTTTTAACGTAAGGTTATCTTTAGTTCTATTATCTTCTTTACGCAATATACTTGCGCATCCTTCTACACATATCCTTACATCAATGATTTTGCTCTATACTAGCTTGGTATATTGTTTTTTAGAATCGATAGGACAAAATATGCTATTGAACAAATCAGGATACAGCCACCTATAATCATAGTCCAACGTTTAAACTTAGCCTCTAAGGTCTTTGCTTTGTTTTTGCCAAAGAATGATTCGGCCGCTCCAGTTATTGCTCCTAGATTAGCGTTGCTGCCCTCTTGTAACACTACTACCACAATCATAGCTACGGAAAACAGCACCATAAGCACCATCGTAGCAATTTGAAAACCATTGATTACTTCATACATATAAAACTCAGCATCTCCAATAACGAATAGTTAGATCAAACCAAGCACCTCATATGAATTTGCCTGTTTTTTAGAACAAAATGGTATGTCTTTAAAAAACAAACAATGAATGCGTGCTAGTTTTGAAAAATTTGCACTATAATTGTAGCATGTTAACTCCCAGGTCGCAAGTGTTTTTATTAAATTGACTAATTTGGTAGATTTCTCGTTACTGTTCACACCCCATATGAAAAAACATGGTCACTGTCCATCCTTTGCAAGATATTTGGAAAAAGATCGACACTTTAGCGGGAAAAGACACAGCAATGGACGTTTCATATGTAGAAAAAGCTCTTTTAAATGGCAATTTAAGAAATGCCCTTGCATTTATCAACATTAACAATTAATTCAGTTGTGCTGCGAACAGCAACGATTTCTCGGTTACTGTTCACACGCTATATGTATTTTAGAAAATGTCAGCTTTTCGGATAACGTCACAACTTGATCATGTCAAATGCAGAAAATATCTTTAAAATAGCAATTTTTGAAATTTGTTTTAGATTTAGCATATTAACAATTAATTTGTTGTTGTTTTTTTTATATGGGGTTTGAACAGTAACACTTCTCAAATACAGTTAAAATGCGTATAATATCTTAAAATTGTTTTTGTAGTAAAAAAGCAAAAAGGATAATCGAATATATCGATTATCCTAACTACCGACCGATTAAGTTTAGTTACACCTATTCTATATTGATTTTTCGAGATTTGCTCTCGTTATCCTTTTTAGGAATCACCACGCTAAGCACTCCATCCTCGAGCTTTGCCGTAATTTTATCAAGCTGAGCATTTGATAGTTTTATACGTCTACTCATTGATGTGGACTTGCGCTCCTTATGAATATAATTCTTTTCATTTGCATCGCTTTTTTCAACGTGATTTATTGTAATACTCAAGCAATCATCATCGATGTTTAAATCGACCTCTTCTTTTTTAATGCCTGCTAGTTCAGCTTCAATTTTATAGCTTTTCTCCGTCTCTTCAATATCTATCTTAAAAGTATCTTTAAGCAAGTTGCGACCTAAACTAAAATTATCACTGAAAAAGTCGTCAAGCATGTTGTAAAATGTACCGTAGTCACCACTACGAGCGAGTCCTGTATTACGATTGAATGGAATTAATCCTGCCATATTAAATTACCCCCTAAAATGTATTTTTGCTGTATTTTAGCAGTCTCGGTCGTTGACTGCTAATTTAGCTATATTATATTGCACAGATTTCTTTTTGTCAATAGGTGCTTTTGTTAATATTTTGAATATTATGTGTTGTTTATATGATTTTTCTTTAACGAGCACTGTAAATATTATTTCCAGTTTTTTTAAATTATGCATTTACCCTAAGGAGCGTGTAAATTAAGCATTATATCCATAGGGATTAAGTATTTTTAAATACTATCAGCTAAAGACTAGATTGAATACTAACACAAACTATTGAGTTTTTATATTCCCGTTAAAGAGGTATTGAATTTACTAGAGCATATCATAAAATTGATTGATTTTTCATCTTTATTATTGAATGGACGTTTAAAAAGGCCAAAGCTGGTCTTAAATAATTTCGCTCTGGCAAACTTTAAGAATGCTAACTGTCAAACTTCCGTGCTTCTGAGCACAACACTACCATTTATCAGTTCAATTTAGGACTTTAAATGCCAATTTTGAATGTTTGTTGAATGTTTGTTAAAAAGTCTCAACAAAACTGCAAGTAAATTTTGTTTTTATGTTGACAGTTTTCTATTACTGTGCTATTATAATGTTGTTATTGCAATTCAACACAAGTCTAAAGGTAAAATTGTCGCGAGACAATGGCACAAAACTATGGGTCTCTATGAGACAGCCAGTTGCCGTCTGATACAGATGAACTGTATTACGATGGCTTTTTATTTATATTGTGTATATACGAACCAAAACGTTAGGATAACTGTAAAGGTAAAATTATCGCAAGGTAATGACACAAAACTATAGGGTCTCTTTGAGACAGCCAGTTGCCGTCATAAGTATGTTAACTTATGACGGTTTTAAATTTTACTAGGTGATGCCAAATTATATCAGTTTGCGTCAATTAATAAAATATTCCAGTTTTCTATTAATTCGTTTTGTTTGAGCGTCTACAAGCAAGACACAACTAAAGCTCTCCATATTATGATTCTTTGCATTTCGTATCTAGTTTAATAAAAATGCATAGATGCTCAGAATATGTTTGTACCTTAGCTAATAGAAATTTATTTGCACCTTGAAACATTGTTGCTTGTTTTAGAGTGTGTAATCTTAAGGAAAGCTTTTTATGAGCTCATCCTAGAAACGAATAGGAGTAACACTTATGATAGAGTTCGCACACTATTATCTTGATTTTCTAGCTACACTTGGGAAAAATTTCCTCGTATTCTTTGATACTATTTTTACTGCAATTGCGTCAATATTCACGCGAGACCTATCAGGTAGCGATGGCTATCTTTTTAAGCTTAGTGAAGCAATTAAGGCATTTGATGTATTAGGATGGGTGACTCTTCTATTGGTTACTACTATAAACGTCCTTTTGGCATTCTTCGTCCTTTATCGCATTTTCCTAGCACTACGCAAATTCGTCTTTGTTCGACGTAAAGAGATTGAAAAGGAAGAGTTATTAGAAGAAATAGCTAAGTTAAGAGACCAAACTGAGCAGTTAGCATTAGAAAAAAACCAAATATTTGCACTTAAACTCAACGAGCTTACTCCATATCAAAGTGCTCAATCCCTCCTCCCTGGTGAGGCACCTGTTGAAAAGGATGAGGTTGAAGTCACTGCTCCTAGTGTTATTAGTAGGTTTACAAAACTTGTTAATATTGACAACAAATATCGCTTTAATCCTGTTTATGTCAATATGACAGACTCTGATATGCTTACTTTACCTGAAATTGTTCAAAACTATATTTATTATGCTGCATCAAATCTTAAGTTATACTATAAAGCATCGCTTGTGCGTTTATTCGTCGCAGGTCTTGCAACCTCAAAGGTTATTATACTAGAAGGTATCAGTGGTACTGGTAAAACAAGTTTGCCGTATTCATTTTCAAAGTTTTTTGACAATAACGCTGCTCTTATATCTGTTCAACCATCATGGCGTGATCGCGGTGAGTTGTTAGGTTACTTAAATGAGTTCACGAAGAAATTTAACGAAACAGACTTCTTAGCTTCACTTTATGATGCTACATACCGCGATGATCTAAACTTGATTGTTCTAGACGAAATGAACCTTGCTCGTATTGAATATTATTTTGCAGAATTCCTTTCAGTTATGGAAATGCCCGATAAGAGCGAATGGAAAATCGACCTTATTCCTGCACCCGATGCTAACGATCCTAAAAACCTAAACGAAGGGAAAATCCTAGTTCCACAAAACGTTTGGTTTGTCGGAACCGCTAACCAAGATGATTCTACGTTTACAATTACAGATAAAGTTTATGATAGAGCTGTCGCCATATCCATTAATGAAAAAGGGTCCTATTTTGATGCACCAGTTACAGATGTTGTGCATATGTCCTATGATTATCTAGATGATCTATTTGGACGCGCACGTGCCGAATATGCTATTTCAATGAAGTCCCTAGAAAAATTAAACAAACTAGACGATTTCATTCAGCAAAAGTTTAGAATTGCTTTTGGTAACCGTATTTTGAAGCAAATAAACACATTTATCCCTGTGCTAATGGGGCTAGGTGGTACTGAAAACGAAGGCTTGGATTTCATGCTCACTACTAAAATTCTCAAAAAATTCAATTCTCTAAACCTTGTGTTCCTAATAAAAGAATTGAATGAGCTCGTCTCATTGATAGAGAAATTGTTTGGCAAGGATCAAATGCCAATGTCAATCGATTACATAAGACGGTTAGAAAAGAATGTATAGTCTTTTCTTCTAATTAGTTTAGTCTAATAAAAAGACTTTCATTGTAGATATTGTCTTTAATGGGGACTGATAATTCAACCTAAAATTTATTACAAATTAAGACATATTAATATTTTGTTTTAGTGCATAATGTAATCATAACTTAAAAGTCTGTTTTGTGAAAATTTTCTTTACTAAAAAAACACCATTTTCGCTTTTACAGATCTAAATAGCAGGAGACTTACGATGGCTGAACGCAATCTAAGAGATTTTTTTAATGAACTGCAGTTACAAGACGATTTTTTTGAAAGATTAACCACATACGTCGCAGCGGGCAATACTGAGGTACATCAAAGCCGAGTTATAGAAACTATGGTCGTTGATGACACTTGGATTCGAACAATAGAGGACTGCATGTTTTCAATTGAATCTATTGTTCGTGACCCTAGAAAGTTCATAGTCGATGAGTATGACGTAGTCAATGTTGAAAAAGCTAAACGAACAGGTTCTCATACAGTTAAGCATTTAGCTTCACACACTGGTTTAATTCGCGCAATTGAAGATGATGGTTTTGTTAATCCTAGCAAGATTCTAGTTAAGCAAATGGAAGAGGACGTTGCTATTTATGAGAATCGCTTCGTATTTACTCTAATCAATAATCTGTTTTCTTTTATTGAACAACGCTATCGTGCTATAAAAGACAACATTGACACATTTGACATTACAAATCTCCGTCTTAACTCCAAATTCAACTTAAAAAAGGGTAATGTCGAATACTCATTAAACATGAAAGTAAAAAATGAACCAACCAACGGTGTGCTGTTTCAAAAAAACTTTGAGCTTTTAAGCAAAATTGAAATGCTTAGAAAACGCATCTTAGCACTCCACGCAACTCCCTTTTACAAGACTCTTACAAATGCAAAACCCGTTCTACCGCCAATAATGAAAACAAATATCATAAACATGCAGAAACATTATAAGAACTGCTATAAATTATGGATATTTATTTGCTCATATACTCAGGTAGGATACAGTGTTGAGGTGTCTGATAAACTTCTTCCTGTAGATAACGAATACTATGATGATCTTGCAATGGTCATTGCAATTAGTCTGAAAACTATGGTCAATAATCACGCTTTGCGTAGACTTTCATATAAAAAAAGCAAATTCCGTCGACATCCAAAGCGACACTTCCGTGAAAATAGGGAAATCGAATACGAGACAAACTTTCGTAATGTAGGAGCTTTTGATGATAAACAAGCACTGAACCAATTTTATTATGACAAAATCCGCGAGATGGTCATGAAGAAAGAAGAGATTCGCGCCTCAGATCTCAATGATAAGGTTAAAGTTGAAACTAGCTTCCGTCAATTCTTTAATTCAGTGACATCTCTCACTAATGAATTATACAGTGACATCATTGGCATTTCAAAGATCAAGGAACCTGAAGAAAAGCAATCAACCTTCCAAAAAATTAGTCTAGCGTATCGTAGGCAAGAGGAGTTGTGTAAGAAATATGCTCAGCTTAGTAAACTTAAAGCAGCGGAACTTCAAAAAACACTAATTCGCGAGAATACTCAAAAAGTGAAGCTTGAACGATTGAAGTTTGAATTCAATTTAGCTCTTGAAAAGAGAGGGGATAAAAACAAAAAGAAACATAGAAAACTTCCGTCAAAGAAACTTGTAGATGAGCGCAACAAACTTTCCGATTTATTCCTAGTTGCGGAAAAAGATGATGAAGAGCGTATGGCGCGTGAAATTGCTAGACAAGAAGAAATACTAGCAAAAGAAGAAGCTAAGCGTGAGCTTTTGAGACTTGCAAGAGAAGAGCAGAAGAAAATTCGAGAAATTGCTAAAGAGATCTTAAAGCAACGTGAATTAGATAACTTTGTTGGTAGTAGTGCTTCTGAGGATTCATCGGATTCTCAATCTGAAACATGATAGCTTAAGTGTGATTTGCACTTTTTTACTTATGCCTTGACAATTCTTTTATAAAGTTAGTTAGTAACCCGCTAGTACTAAAATGAATGTGCAGTTAGTAATCAAATATATAAGTAAGTCACACCTATTCAACTAAAGAATTATTTAATGTGCTGGAGCGCAAATGAGTAAAGTCAACACTTACCAAGCCAAATCATCTAAATCTTTTGCAGCACATAAACTTATCTACATAGCAAACATGGTAATTTCTTTTCTCATCTTACTTGGTGCTATTATAGTTCTTATTACAGTTTTGATGTCACGTGCTGCAGGTGAAACTCCACGCATTTTTGGTAGAACAATCCATATAGTTGTATCACAATCCATGGAGCCTGATATTTTGGTTGGGGATTTACTAGTAGCCACAGATATAGACATAGCTCAAATTGTTGTAGGTGACGATATAATTTATAGGTCAATGGACCCGCTTTCGTATGAAAAAATTATTGTTCACCGTGTAATAAAGGTTGGCAACGACACATCAGGTAATATTAGCCTGACAACTGCAGGAATAAATAATCCTACACCAGACGCATATCCTGTCACTGCAATAATAGGAAAAGCAATATGGCAGTCAAGATCTCTTGGCAGACTAATAATGTTTTTTTCAAATATGCAAAACCTTATTGTCCTTGCAGTTATTGCTTTCATCGTGATTTTAGCACTTAAGTTAGGCACAAAACTCTTTGCTAAATACTCTAATACGCGTGCCGAACTTGCCAAGAAAGCTAAGTTACTTGCCGAGGCAAAGGCTGAGCTTGCTCAACAACTGCGCTTACTAACTCTTGGTGAAAATTCTCCTAGTGATGATATAAAACTAAAAGACAACAATGAATAACGTTTATATATGAAAAGTTGTTTCTTCCCAATTCTTCTCTAACTACATTTTTCTATCGAATTATTGTATTATGAAAAAATCGCAAATCCCGCATGTTTTCGTTTCAAATATTTTCACTATAGGTTTTAATGCATATTCAAGTCGAAAGGTATTTATATTTCTATTCATTGAAATCGTGACATTACGAATTCATAATCACTTCTTTTAAACACTAACTTTTAAAAATTATCCCGACAGGTGTCGTTGTGTTTTTCTCTCACGGTGCTTTTTTACAAGTTAATAACCCATTTTTTGATCATTTACTGTTACTGTTCACACCTGTATGGAAAAACACAGTTATTGTCCGTCCGAGCATGATATTTTGGAAAATGTCAGTGCTTTAGCGGATAAGGTCACAACATGAGCGTTTTAAATGTAG
>JAITQU010000086.1 GCA_031288735.1 Christensenellaceae bacterium | reverse complement strand
TTTCTATCAGTTCACTCCTAAATTAATATAATAATTATATCATATTTACAAGTAAACAACAATTACTCAAGGCTTTAATTTGCTATTTTTAGTGCGATGCTAAAAGAGGATTAGTATGAGATCTGATCAGCAACTAAAAATGCGTATTTACGCAAAAAAAGCTTGTGTACTATTGACAATGATAAAAATTCATGCTAAGCTCATATAAGTTAAAAATGCGTATTTACGCAAAACGAGTTTGCGAGGTTAATTATGAAAGAGGAACTAACCATAGAGAGAACTAATTATTTGAACAAGCTGATATCTAAAAAAGAAAACGGTATGATAAAAGTTATTACGGGTATTCGCAGGTGCGGGAAGTCGTATTTGCTGTTCGAAATTTACCGTCAGTACCTGAACTTAACTGGCGTTGACAGTGAGCACATTATTGGAATTTCGCTAGATGAAATTCAGAATGCGAGACTACGAAATCCGATTGAATTAGACAGTTATATCAGAGAGCAGATTGCCAAAGACGGTAAAATGTACTATATTTTTATCGATGAACTTCAAAAAGTTGCAGATATTAAAAATCCCTATGTGGAGTCTGAAAATGCTAAACTTGGCTTTGTTGATGTTCTTTTGGGGCTAATGAAATTAAAAAATATTGACCTTTATGTGACGGGTAGCAATTCCAAAATGTTATCTTCGGACATACTGACGGAATTTAAGGACAGAGGCGATGAGATAAAGGTCAACCCATTGTCTTTTTCAGAGTTCTATAATGCGTATACTGGTGATAAAAGGTATGCTTGGCGTGATTTTTACACATACGGCGGTATGCCACTTGTAACAACAAAAAAAACACACGAGGAAAAAAGCAAATATTTAGAGGATTTGTTTTTTAAGACCTATATCACCGACATTTTGGAACGCTACAAAATAGCAAATGATAAGTCAATAATAGATGAATTACTAAACATTATAGCCTCCGCTATTGGTTCGCTTACGAATCCTACAAAGTTATCAAATGCTTTTAAAAGTGTGCGCAAAGTCAATGTGACCGCTTCTACAATAGCAAAATACTTGGACTATTTTATCGATGCATTTATATTACAAAAGGCGTACAGATATGACATAAAAGGGAAAAAGCATATAGATACCCCATTAAAATATTATTTTGTAGATTTGGGATTGAGAAACGCAAAATTGAACTTCCGACAACAAGAGGAAAATCATATTATGGAAAACATCATTTACAACGAACTTCGAATCCGGGAGTTTAATGTTGATGTGGGTATTGTTGAATATAACAGTAAAGATGAGGATGGAAAAAGTAAACGAACTCAGCTAGAGGTTGATTTTGTAGCAAATAAGGGTAGCAGGCGCTATTATATTCAATCCGCACTCACCATTATCGAGGAGGAGAAAAGAGCAAAAGAGATAAGGTCACTGAGTAGGATTTCGGATTCATTCACAAAGATAGTCATTGTCAAAGACGAAATTGTGCCTTGGCACGATGAAAACGGTATATTGTACATCGGCATTGAACAGTTCCTATTGGATGAAAACGCAATAAATTTATAAAAATGGGATTGAAAAAGCTCACCGTATCGAGATGCAGTATGAGTTGGATAATGAGATAAAGCGACACAGTATACTAAAAACCACAAAAATACTCCGTATAATATAAATACATACTGGCCTTGCATGAAAAAATACATTATTAGAGAGTGTGTATTAATTTATGTAAATCGGGGAGGAGGAGGTGCAGTCTTATTCGATGTTATGGTTGAAATTTAAGAAAACTGAAAATACATTGTCTAGATATATTTTGAATGAAAAGATCGTAAAAAATAGCCGTTAAAGGGAAGGTAATTTATAAGAAAAGCAAGAAATAATACTATGCGACTACCATTGTTATGTTTACACAAAACAATAAAAAATAGCATACAGGTCAATTTCAAAAAAGTGAAAAACAATAGTTCCATAGCAAGTTATGAGCACATGAAACTAAAAATAGAAGCAGATTGTAATTTTATTTAATTTTGGAATAGTAATTTTAGCTGGAATTTTATCCTTGATTTTCCACTAGACATCATAACAGTGTTTTAGGAGTTACATTTAGTTACTAGTTAACTTAATTCGAATTTCTCCAGAGCTGAGAGATTTAATTTCATTGGACTGCGTGCGCACAATTAAGCCTCCGAATTCGTCAATATCTAATGCCACCGCGTCGTAGCAATCATTTGTTACGGTGTTATTTACACTTATTATTTTGCCTAAAAAATTTAAGTGGCTTTTATATTCGTTTAAAATGCTCTCAAATTCCAAGGCTTCAGGGTTTAGTAATGTGTTGATTATTTCTGCCGCTAGTTTACTTCGCGCCGTTCCTAATGGAATATCTGGAGACAGAGCACCAGCGATGTTGCCGATATTGTCAGGAAACTGATAAGTTTTTACATTGACACCAATTCCTATGACTACCCACTCTGCTGTCCCACTTTCTAATGCAATTACGCTTTCATTCGATATTCCACACACCTTTTTCCCATCATAAAAGATATCGTTAACCCACTTTATATTGGCGTCTCTATTGCAAACCGCTTTTATTGCGCGACACACTGCAATTGCTGATAGGAGTGTAACTGATTGAGCAGATGGCAAATTTAGGTTTTGTAGTTTGATTACAAGGCTCATGTACAGGCCAGTCTTTGGTGGTGAAAAGAAACTTCTGCCATATCTCCCCCGTCCAGCGGTCTGAGTGTCAGCAATTATAACAGTTCCATGCGGCGCACCACTAATGGCTTCCTTTTTTGCAGCTGTATTAGTAGAATCAATTATTTTATAAACACTAATATGCTCAGCGTCATTTTTTCTAGCTAGGTATGGTAGAATACTCTGAATTGTTAAAATATTATTATCATCGTTTAGAATATATCCCTTAGCAGGGAGAGTGATAATTTCATAACCGCTATCTTTTAGCGATTTCATTGCTTTCCAAATAGCACTGCGAGAAATACCTAGCACCGATGCTATTTCTTCACCAGAGATAATTTTGCCTCTATTAATCTCTAACATTTCGAGAATTTTATTCTTTGTGCTCATGATTAAGTCACCTCTATTTATAGGATGTAATTTTGTTTAAAGCTAGGCAAGCAATTCCTGTGCTATTTAAGTTTTTTGACTAGGATGGTAAAAAGTCAAAAAAATTTTCACTTTAAGTCTAGTGTATCAAAATTTTTACTTATTTGCATGCTTTAGACTCAATTAATTTAAACAAAGAGAGGGTTTACAAATAATTTTATTTGCTTTTGTCGTTTTCTTTATCTATTAATCGATGAATTAGCAGTTGTAATTCTGTGTTTGTCATTGATGAAATGGAATTATTTGTTTTTTTATCATCTAGGGACAATATCCGTTCTTTTTCGGATACGTAGTCTTCTTCCTGAGCTTCATAGAATGGAAGCTCATCATCTACAAATTGCTGAAGCTCAATGGCAATATTTTTTAGAGCGGTCTCAGTTTTAATTATCTCAGCACCAAGCTTTTCTGCGCTCGAGAGATTAGAAATGTATCCCTGCCATTTTTGCCGATAACATTCTAACCGCTCACATTCTAATGAAAATCTAATTCGAGCTTCTTTTTCATATTCGCTAGCCTTTCGATGTGCTACAGCAAGTACATCTGTTATTTGCTCGTCACGAGCGTGAAGACGAGCTAATTCGTCTTTTAAAGAAGCAATCTCACTTTTAAGTTCATCTATTCGCAAAGCTTGTGACCGCATTATTTCAGATTCCTGACTAGCTTTAAGAGTTTTTTTTCGTCTAATATTTAACATATGTATATTATAAGGCGTGTGCTTGTAAGAATATTGACAAATATTGTCACTCATCAATATAAAATACATAATACTTAAGTGACGTACTCCCGACTCAAACGCCGTAGGCGTTAGGCGGCGGGAGTACGTCACAAAGAAATCTTAAGTTATGAGCATGATGAGATTATCAATAGATTTGTACAAATTTTTTATTTACAATAAAGATTTTTTTTAGAAAATGTACTGCCCTCGTTTACCAAACGATAAATTAAATTTAAAAATCTAATTTTTGAATTGGTAAGGATTCTAAGGCAATCTTATTATCAATATTATTAAGTCATGCTAGTTATCAATCGGTTTAGTAAAGTCGCGTATTTTTTGTAAAACATCGTCAAAGTCAAGCGGCTTACCAATGTGAGCGTTCATACCAACAGATATACATTTCTCAATATCCTCACGGAAAACATTAGCAGTCATTGCAATTATTGGGATTGTTTTAGCTCGAGGAGTATCAGCTGCTCTTATTTGTGTAGTTGCCTCATAGCCATCCATTATTGGCATTTGAACATCCATAAATATCATGTCATATTTGTCTGGATCGGAAATGAATAAATTAACAGCCTCAAGACCATTTTCAGCGCAGTCTATAGTTATACCTGTAGGCTCTAAAAGTGTTATAATGATTTCACGATTAATTTCAACGTCTTCGGCTAATATTATTTTATAATTCTCAAATGAATCTAGAGTATCCTCGGACTTCTTTGCATTCCCAGCATCGAGTAGGTTTTCTAATCCAATACATTCATTTATACAATTTGCAATAGCAGATGGAAAGAGCGGCTTTGGTATAAATTTATCAATACCAGCTTTCTTCGCTTCATTTTCGATAACGCTCCATTCAACTACAGATATCATTATAACTACTGATTTATTTGACGTTACAGCTTTAATGCGTCGCGACAGTTCGAGACCATCCATTACTGGCATTTTCCAGTCAATAAAATAGATATCATAAGCACCAGTGCGCATTACTAACTCAAGTGCCATTTCAGCACTTGAAGCAGTATCACATTGAACGCCTAATCGCTTTGCAATATCGGCAAAATATTCTAGAATGTCTAGAGCATCGTCGACAGCAAGAATACGTACATTATCCCAGTTAACACCAGGCCGCAAAAGGTTTGCCTTGGTTTTTGTAGCACGCTTCATTTTAATGGAAAACGAGAAAGAGGCGCCTTCTCCAAGTTTAGAGGAAACTGAAATCTCACCGCCCATTATTTCGACTATGCGTTGAGAGATTGCAAGACCTAAACCCGTTCCACCAAACTTTCTAGATATACCACTATCTGCTTGAGTAAACGAATCAAAGAGACGAGATTGTTGCTCATCAGAAATTCCTATGCCGGAGTCAGTAACCGATATCTTAATCGTACAAACACCATCGAGCTCATCAATAAGGGAAGCATCTAAGTATATTGTCCCACCATCTGGAGTAAATTTAACAGCATTAGATAAAAGATTTGTTATAACTTGTGCTAGGCGCTGGTCATCACCTATAAGAATTTGTGGCAACCATTTATCGAGATGAACGGTAAAGGTTTGAGATTTTTCATCCACCTTGAAATTTATTACATTTACTACTTTCTGGAGTAGCTTTTCAAAATCAAATTCAGCATCAGACAATTCTAACTTGTTTGCTTCAATCTTTGACATATCTAAAATATCGTTAATGACACCTAGTAGATGCGCAGATGCATCTGAAATTTTTCCTAGGCAGTAATCCTTGCGCTCCATTTCTGCAGTGCTCTTTCCTATTGAAGTCATACCGATTATTGCATTCATTGGTGTTCTCATTTCATGACTCATATTAGCTAGGAATTCGCTTTTTGCTTTACTTGACCGTTTTGCTTCTGCTAAAGCATCTTCGCGCTCTTTTTCCATTATGAGCTTTTCAGTTATATCGTCACCAATAATTCCGATACCGCCAGTGCCATTATCTATCATAAACGCATGAAAACGCATAACATATTTTCTTCCATTTTTATGTTGAGCATTAATAATAAATTCGCCTTTTCCGTTTTCCCTAACAAATGGTAAAGCAGTTTCAAAGATGCGTATTGTTTCCTCCCATCCAAACAATTTTTGCATACCTTGATAGGATAACTCTTCAATACTAAATCCAAATAAGTCTTGTCCAGATTGATTTATATAGCCAAATGAGCCATCCGAATTTAGATGACAAATGAGCTGAGGCGAATTTTCTACTATAGAAGACATAAGCCGTAGTCGATATTCAGTGCTCATATGAGTTATTGCCTCGGCAATCATATTGCCTATGACACTGACTAGTTGCATTGTGCTTTCCTGCCAAATACGAGGTTTTTTACATTCTTCAATGAGAAGGATACCATGTCTACTATTGTTGACATATAACGGCACAGCAATAAATGCTTTAACCCCAGAAGTTTTATCAAATTGATTATATACTGGGTGAAGTGTAACATCGCTACATACAACATTACTAGAATTTGCGACATCAAAAGAGGACTCTGCAAAACTTTTTGCTATTAAATGTGCACGTTGAATTATATTATCGAATTCAAGGTCACTATTGTCAGCACTCCAAAAATGCTCAACCTTTGGGAGCGATGAACTATCGGCGGTTCTAAATATTGCAATGTGAGTTACTGACATAAAATTTCCCACATCACAAAGTGCTTTACCGATAAGACGAGACCTGTCATCTCCTGCTAGAAAGCTTTGCGACAATTCCATTGTTAATTTCAGTTGGTCAAGACGCACGCTTAAGACCTTTTCTTTTTTCTTGTGTGAGATTATGCTTATAGCACCACTAGCAATCACTAAAACAACTAAAATTGAAAGTAATATAAAAAGTGGGGGGATGCTATTCTTGAACTCTAGCAATTGAGTGTCTAAAATATCTACACCAGCAATATACTCCAAGTTTCCATAGTCATCAAAGATTGGAGTAAATGCAGAAATGATTCCATCAAAGCCTGTGGAATAATAACCTAAGGTTGTTACATTTGTCTTTTCTGAATCTATGGCAATTTGCACATCCTCTTCAATAGGCAAGGCTTCTGTATCAAGAGTATAAGCATCCTCTGATTCGTCATTGTCAATGATTGGCTGAAGAAAATCGAATTCTTCCCCATCAATTTCTACTGTAATTGGTTTATAATAATAAACAAACAGCACGGAATTTTCTTCCGCAAAATTTATTAAATCTTGTTTTAGCTTAATATACTCGGGCTTATTCATGTCGGCTGCTTCATTGAACTGTGAAAGAACACCATTTGATACAAAAGCAGCAGCATGATTGCTAGCAGAAATTAATCGGTTTTCTGTGTTTTCGAGTAAAAACCCAGCTGCAGACTGGAGGGTGGAAACTGAATAAAGAGCAGAAAAGAACATTGCTAATGCTACAAGAAAAAACGATATAGTTAAGATATTGTTGCGAAAGAAGGAGATGACAGGTTTTATATTTTTTAAGGAACTGATCCCTTTTTTAGTGGTCATTATACCTCCGAAATGCAACACTACTAGAAGACACAGCTAATAAACTTTAGTTGCATTTTAGGTCACATTTGTAATTTCAAATTGGAGCAACATCTAAATGTAGCCAACGCATAGTTTCTATTCAATAACTGTTTTTTGAGGTTTCAATAAAGACATAGCTCATATGCTTAGAATTAATACAATGAGAAAAACGCACTAGCCTGATTAACGCATAACCGTGTAACTCACGCAATTTTTTTATGAGAATTAAAAGATTTTTATATGCAAAGCTAGAGTTGTATATGGGCTTTGTAAAATAGCGAGTTATTAGCATTATGTTAGCACAATTTAGCTTAAAATACAACGTTTTTTTAGGGAATTGTCATTGTGTGTTTTTAGGGCGTTACTGTTCACGCCTCAACTGAATTATTAGCTTATGCGGCTAAATCTAAAGCAAATATCTTAAAATGCTATTCCTGATTATGTTGTGACCCTATCTGATAAAGTGGTGACATTTTTGAAATATCATAACGTGTGAACTGTAATCCTGTTTTTCCATAGAGTGTGTGAACAGTAACGATAAATAACAAAATATACGTTCAACTGAAGTTTAATATTGACAAATCAATCTACGGTTGTTACAATCAAAATAACAGCTTTGTCCAACACCGTAATTATCATATTTTTAGGGAACAAGGACATAGCCACTCAAAAAGTATTTTGAGTTGTTTTAAAAATTGTTTAAAATGAGGGTAGGATGAGTTTTAGATTATAACTAACTTAATAGTTGAGCCAAAGTACAATTAACTTAAAAACACATTAAAGAGGTTTATTTTGAAAAAAACATTATTACGCATTGTTGTTGTGTCCATTATTGTAATATCTTGTAGTATTTTATTGTTATCATGTAGTAACAATGAAAAATCCAATCCAGAGCTGCTATATGCAGAATGGATGAGCTATATTAAAGACGACGTAAAATTTCAGGATGTTATAATACCAGAAACACACAATACGATTGCCATAAATTGCGATAAAATGCCAGGGCTAAGTCTTTTAGTTGATCTTAGTTTTCTTAATTGTCAGCAAGATGGAGTATACAAGCAATTACAGTATGGGGTTAGGAATTTAGATATTCGAATAGGTGCTCAAAACGGTGATTATTTTGGTGCTCATGGTCTTGGCATTAGTGATGTAAAACTTTCGACAGCATTAGAAGATGTGGTTAGATTTGTTGATGAGCATCCATCAGAATTCATAATGATTACACTTTACCCATACGTAAGTAAAAATGTAAGTAAACCACAGGAGGTAGTGTCGTTAGTTAGTAAGATCGTTGATTTTGACAAGTATGTTATTCCGTATGTGCCAGAAGCTCAACGTGGGAATGCAGAATTTGCTGGAATAGAAAGTATCGACTTGTCAAAGGCCACTATGGGTGATCTGCGAAAAACTGGGAAGAATATAATATTTAGTACTGGGAATTATGTTCCAACACCATATGTCAATGCGTCTCGTAATGTGTCTGGAACATGGTCGCAAGAGTTTAGTGTTGGCGTTGTTGCAAATGATGGGGGGCTCTATGAGCATCTAAAGGAATTACTAATGAATGAAAATAGCCAAAAATACTCAATAGGACTAAATCGAGCTTCTGGTTCTGGAAGTGATTTAGATGAAATATTGGACACAATTACTGGGCGTAAAGAAAAACCCCTTGATTTTATGCTAAGTGACAGACCGTTATTTCTCGAACTAGTTTCTTGGTTAGAAGAGAATCCAGAGTATCTAGCAAATTTATCAGGGGTGTGTTTTGATTTTGGAACCTATGATCATGTGCAACCTGGACATGCAATACGCTTGAATGCGGCCAAGGGACTTGTAAAGAAAGAATTGCTTTTTCGCTTCACCGTTGATGTAAATGCAATGATTGAAAAACAAAACATAAATCCCTAAGCTTTCACTTTTAGTTGTTAGCGGTCTCTACAAATAAAATAAAACAATTTAAATGGTGAACTAAAAAAGTATGTGTGAGAAAATAACTACACTACTACTTTCTCTATTTATAATAAAATTAAAAATGATAATAAATTCTAATATTAAAATTTTATCGATAGTGAAGACATTTCTTTAAGGTGTATAAAAGAGAAATTACGTGAATTGAATACCACGAAAATATATAAAATGTAGATCATAGTTTGCTTTAAGGCGAGCTAGCTATTTTGTGACAGAAATTTATTTAAAAATGCCAACAATTGTTTTACAAACTTCACAAAAAGATAGATCAGAGTTTAAACCGTATGAGTATCTCAACATAATCTGATAAATAAGATGCTATTGCGAGCTTTTTACTAGAGATTATCATGCAAATAATTTTCGACTTTGATTAATAGCTTCTAATGAAGCGAAATTGACTAACTTATATTTGGTCAGATGATAAGAAGTAAATAACTAATCGCAAAAGTGAAAATGCGCACCCTTAACAAATGCCATACCTCCTTGAGCTTTCCTTAGTCAACGCATTTTTAAAGTGCAAAATATAAGAAATATTAAAAAGGACTGAAAAGCCCATTGAAAATAGCTAGTAAAGTAAGACAATAAAGCGAATGAAATCCACTAAATGTAAGATGGAAGAAATTAGAGTAGTGTAAAGAAGAAATTCTACTATAGCTAAGGTGTAGTGCTAAGATGTAGAGTAATAACATTGGAATGAAATGCACTTACTTATTGTGTTGTTTAAGCAAAGTATAGGATTAAATATGGTATTAAATTAATAGACTAGTGAAATCGGTGATAGGAGTCATTTATGAAACACGATTGGTTGGAGAGTGCGGTTTTCTATGAGATATATCCTACAAGCTTTTATGATAGCAACGGTGATGGCGTAGGAGACATAAAAGGCATCATTGAAAAGTTGGACTACATAAAAGATCTAGGAGCAAATGCAATCTGGTTAAACCCATGCTTTTGTTCACCGTTTGGGGATGGTGGATATGATATAACTGATTACTATACTGTAGATCCGCGATTTGGAAGCAATGCGGATTTGGAGAAATTGTTTTCTTCTGCAAAGAAAAAAGGGATTTCAATACTACTTGATCTCGTAGCTGGGCATACTTCGATTGAGCATCCATGGTTTCAGGAATCACAAAAACACGAAAAAAACGAATTTAGTGATATCTATGTTTGGAAGCCAGGTGAAGAGCCGTTCAACAACAATGATAATAAGTTTTTAAGCGGAATAGCACAGAGACCAGACATGTTTATGATAAATTATTATGCCATTCAGCCAGCAATAAATTATGGTTTTTACAAGCGTAAGTATGATTGGCAAAGCAAGCCCGATGATAAGGGTCCTATTGAAAACCGTGACAGAGTCGTTGATATATGCAAATTTTGGTTAAGCCTAGGTGCCTCTGGATTTAGGGTAGACATGGCAGGACAAATGGTTAAAAACGATCCTAAGCAGAAAGGAAACATTGAATTTTGGAACTATGTCATACCCGAAATAAAAAAATACTTTCCGATGGCAGTGTTTGTGTCGGAATGGTATGTTCCAAGAAGGGCAGTTGGAAAATCAGCATTTGATATTGATTTTTCTAGCGAATGGTTTATTTATGTGGCACACTCAAAGAAAGGCGAGAAATACAGGCATAGAAGTTGCTATTTAGGGGACGAAAGTAAGTTCTTTAAGCTAGCCTTAGCACGCTTTATGGTTGCAAGGCGGAGTGTAGAAAAAAAAGGATACCATGCAGTAGCACTAGGCAATCACGACAAAGCACGAATGTCTTATGGGCGCAATCATGACATTTCAAAGGTTACATTTGCATTTCATTTATTAATGCCACATTTACCGTTTATATATTATGGAGATGAGATTGGGATACCATATCGGGAGCTTCCATCCAAGGATGGTGGATATCGACGCACAGGGTCTAGAACCCCGATGCAGTGGGAAGAAACTGAGAATAGAGGTTTTTCAGCTTCAAGGGAGGAGGATTTATATTTGCCCATAGATAAAGAAAGTGGCATATCAGTCAGTGCTCAAAAAAACAATCCCGAGTCACTATTAGAGACAGTACGCGCAATTATTAAGCTCAAAAGAGAAATGAAATGTTTCCGTATAGATGCAGGATACAAAGTTATAAAGAAAAGGAATGGTGGTAATCCCTTTATCTTTAAACGGTTTAGTGCCATAGATGAGGCAATTGTAATACTTTTACCAAGGAGAGAAAAATTGAGATTTTCTACAAGATTCATAAAAGATATTAGTAGCTTTGAAATATTAAAAAGCAATATCGTTTTTAAAAATGGGATTGCTCAGTCAAGTGGTGAAGCGTTTGCGGTGCTGTATAGAAGTTATAGTTAGAAAACCATCTCAGACAAAACACTAATTTTATTGAAAGGTACAGCATATTTCTATGCCTCTACAGATTATAAAAACACACAAAGGAGCTAACTTTTTAGATAAAACGAATAGTCTTTAAAAAAAGTTTAGACACTACCTTATTTTTTCCCACAATGCGGAGTTAATTGTTCGCCACCTAATACATGAATATGTAAATGATTTACGCTTTGACAGGCATCTGGGCCTTTATTAGAAACAATTCTAAAACCGTTATCTAATCCTAAACTTGTAACTAGTAGCGAAAGTTTTTTAATGCATTTTCCTAGAATTAAAGCATCGTCACTACTCATTTCGATTATATCACAATAGTGATGCTTTGGAATGAGAATATAGTGTTTCTTAGCTTGAGGAGCGATATCTTGAATTATTATCATTTCATCGTCCTCGTAATATTTCTTAGAATTGATTTCACCAGCAATAATTTTGCAAAAAATACAATCCTTCATAATACACCTCCCTTTAGTCCTCTCTTATATAGCTCATGTGGCATGATGTTTTCTTTTTTATTAGTTGTTTTAGCATATACTCGCACATAATATTGCGAATAGCCTTCAGCAATTTCGTCTACTTGTGTCTCAAAAAGTACTGTTTGTGGGATTGAGAGCATCTTTTCAAGATAAGAAATACGTAATTGGTGTCTCAAAGATTCTAACTCAAGCCGACGCTTTTTCACAACGTCAGCTGGTAGTTGTGCAAGATTTGCCGCCTTTGTTCCTTCTCTTTTAGAGAACGGAAATATATGAATATCTGAAAATTTAACCTCTTCTAGGAATTTTTCAGACTCTAAGAACAAATCGTCCGTTTCAGTAGGATATCCTACAATAATATCTGTAGTAATTGCCGCATTTTTATCATACTTGCGGATCATACTAACGCTTTTTAGATATTCTTCGGGGGTATAGCTACGGTTCATGTCTTTTAGAACGTCAACCGATCCGTGTTGGAGTGATAGATGAAAATGAGGTGAGAACTCTTTGAGAGAAAAAAGTGAATCTAATAGCTTATAGCTTATCCCATCCTGATAGAATGAGCTTAAACGAATCCTAACAGCTACATCCTTTATTTTATCAAAAAGCATTGGAAGCGATTCATTGGTGTCCTTTCCATATAGAGAAAGATTAATACCAACAAGAACAATTTCATTGGCTAATTTCGACATTTCATATATTTCTCGGGTCGCATCCTTTATAGGCTTTGATCTAGGTGCTCCACGTAGGATTGGAATAACACAATATGAACACATTTTATCACAACCATCTTGCAATTTTACATATGCTCTAGTTCTAGTAGTTATTGGGAGTGCGGGAGGAGTGCTAATGGATTTATTGGTATCGTTAAGAAAATCAAAAATTTTTGTGTGATCAGTGGTTCCACCCACATAGTCTACATTTTGTGAATAATAAAAAGATTTGTTTTTTTCGCTAGCGCAACCAAGAATGAAAATCATAGCATTTGGGTTGATATTACGTATTCTAGATATAATTTGTCGAGATTTTCTTTCTGCTTCGGATGTTACTGCGCAGGTGTTTATTATATAAACAGTGGCTAAGACAAGATGATTATAAACACTAAAGCCTAGCGAAATCAGTGATGAAGTTAAACTATCGCATTCGTATTGATTTACTTTGCATCCGATATTGAAAACGACTGCACTTTTATTTGAAATATAATCCATCTATTAACACTAGCCTCATATAGCAAGCCTTTAAAAAGATCGAAAAAAGAAGATACATAAAAAAGCTATGCCAAAAAAACACCATTTTACCATATTCAATTGTATTAAACTATTTGTTAGCTAGTTTAAGCTTTTATAAGTGCCAAGCAGACCCATTCGCCCATGGTAATTTCATCTAATAGTGTATATCCTTGCGTAGTGAAAGAAGTAACAACCTCGTCACGCCTAGTAAGGATGATGCCAGAGCAAATAAGGATTCCTTTTTTTAATAATATAGTTTCTAAGACAGCAATGAGACTAATAAGCAGGTCAGCTGTAAGATTTGCTAAAATCATGTCAGCACAAATATTCGTATTTTTTGCCAAATCGCTTTCAGCAATTTCTACAAAATCAATGACATTGTTTAATATGGCGTTTTTCGTAGACGACTCTATAGCTAGGCTATCAATGTCGCACATATAAACACTACTAGCACCATCCTTTGCAGCAGCAATACCTAAGATCCCGCTACCAGTTCCTATATCAATTACTGATTTTTTTGACGCACTGTATCTAGAAAGACATTCAAGACAGAGTCTTGTGGATTCATGCTCGCCTGTTCCAAATGCCATTGAAGGATCAATACGTATGGCTATTTTATTGGATTCTAAGCTTATCCATTCAGGGACTACAATAAAACGCCCAATTTCGATAGGTGCAAAATGTTTTTTCCATTCAGCAATGCAGTCAAAATTCCTATATTCATTAACGGTTGCATTCAGGCTACCAAGCTTAACCCCAGTTATTGAGGCAAGAATGTCCTTTGCACTGAGTAACTTAGATTCACACTCTAAAGGGGACACAAAGCAGCTTACAAGAACAGGTTGATCACTGCTGTCTAGCAAACTACTATCAATATAGTCCCATGTATCGTGGTTTTTAAGCAAATCCTGTACATCTGCATAATCTATAATTTTTACGCCGCTTGCACCAATTGAAAAAAAAGCATCGGCAACAAAATCAGCACCTTCGGTTGTTGTTTCAATTATTATTTCGTTAAAATCCATATCAAATAATCCCAATGTATTAATTTCAAAACTTGATATTCATAACAATTAAAAAGGCCTGTAGATTAGCAATAGTTGAGTCGCTACACCCGAGCTTACGATCTAGCCGTTTTTATACCTTTATCAACGGGAATGTGACGTACTCCCGCCGACTAACGCCTACGGCGTTCGAGGCGGGGGCTTCTTGGGAACTCACCCTCACGGCAGGATGTTTTACCAAGCTATCCCCGTGCGTCCCACGGTTCGATGTAATGCGCTATGAGGTGAGTAATCGAAGTCCTTTGCGCCGAATGATTATTACTATCCAAGTCCTCTCGAAAATCAGACCTCCCTTATACGCACTGATTCTTTCACAAATTCTCCGAAGTGTCAATACAGGACGGTCGAACAAGGTGTGATTCATCTCACCGCCTATAGAGACGGGCGGCTTTTCACACATAAGGTTAAATAGCTTATTGAGGTTTGGTCCACGTTACACCTCCAAAAATTGCAAAACCATTAATTAGTAAGGCTTAAGTATCTATGAAGAGCTAGTAACTATGTGTAAGGATATGTCAGTGTATGAAAAGTTTATCTCTAATTGAAAATTTGTGCTTTAATTTATGCTAGAAACCTTTTTATTGTAATTTTCTATTTTATCATATTTACAGCTACCAAAAGAGCTTTCAAACTCCTTTAAGGATTTTTTTTGTTTCAAACTAAGATTTTTTGGTATATCAATAGTTATCTGGACATAGAGATCACCATAGGATTCTTTACCTAGTATTTTCATACCTTGGCCTCTTACCCTTATTATTGTCCCATCTTCAGTGCCTTCGGGAATGGTTATAGTAACTGGCTTTTTCATAGTTGGAACTTCAACGATCTTCCCACTAATTGCATCAAATATTGAAATAGGGAGTTGCATTTTTAAGTTCTCACCTTCGCGTATAAACAATGGATGTGGTTGCACTCTGAAAACAACAAACAAATTTCCGTTAGAGTCCTTTGCAGAACCAGCAGATCCCTCGTTACGCACGGTTAATGTTTGCTGGTTAGCAACACCTGCAGGGATTTTAACCTTGATTGTGCGCTTAACCTTCGAGTTACCACGACCGCTACAAACAGAGCATTTCTCCTTAATTATTTTCCCTGCACCACCACATGAGGGACATACAGATTCGGAACGCATTGTGCCTAAAAATGTTTGTTGTATTACAGAAATAGTACCACGCCCACCACATTTAGTACAAGTCTGCAGGTCGGTGCCGTTTTTGGCTCCTGTGCCATGACAGGAGGTACAATTCTCAACACGATTGAATGTGATTTCCTTTTCAACGCCAAAATACGCTTCGCTAAAGGTTAGTTGTAGTAAAACCTCAATGTTTTCGCCGTGTCGATTTTTTTGTGCGCTTCTACCACCACCAGTGAATGCGCTAAACAGATCGCTGAATATATCAGAGGAGCCGAAATCTGAAGAAAAGCTGCCACGAAAGCCGCTAGTGTTAAATTGCGGACCCTCTTCGCTACCGTATGTGTCGAATGCTTCTTTTTTCTGTGGATCGGATAGGACATCATAAGCGTGTTGAACGTCCTTGAATTTTTTTTCCGCTTCACTTTTTTCCTTAGCATTTGCAGTTGCAAACACATCAGGGTGGTATTTTTTTGCCAATTGTCGATAAGCCGACTTAATGTCATCAGCTGATGCGCCTTTTGATAACCCTAAAACTTCATAATAGTTTGTTGCCATTGTATTACCTTATTTTGCAATCAGTATTGCAAATGATTTTTAAATTGAGACAGAAAAGATACTTAAATAAAACTGGTGCAGTGGAATGTCCACTGCACAGTTTTTAGTGATATTAATTTTTTTACTTTATGTCATCGGGATCTACATTTATTGTTGCTCCGTCATCGTTATTATCATTTTGTGATTGCTGAGCTGAATAAAGCTTTGTAAATATTGGATTTGTTACTTTGCTTAGCTCCTCTGTCACATTTTTTACATCATCGGCGGTTTCAGCTTTCCCTAGCTCTTCCTTTGCTTTAGCAGATGCTGCTTTTAGAGTTGCCTTATCATCATCACTTATTTTATCACCACTGTCTAATATTGTTTTATCGATTGTTAATATTAGCTGCTCAGACTGGTTTTTAAGCTCAATTAACTCTTTGCGCTTTTTGTCTTCTTCAGCATATTTTTCTGCTTCCTTTACAGCCTTATCAATATCGGCATCAGTAAGATTAGTAGATGCTGTGATAGTTATGTTTGCTGACTTGTTTGTACCTTTATCAACAGCAGTAACTGAAACGATACCATTCGCATCAATGTCAAAAGTTACTTCGATTTGTGGAATCCCACGCATTGCTGGGGGGATGCCAGTAAGCTCAAAGCGTCCTAGTGTCTTATTATCAGCTGCCATTGCTCTTTCACCTTGCAAAACGTGAATATCAACAGATGTTTGATTATCGCTTGCCGTTGAGAAGACCTTTGACTTTTTTGTAGGTATTGTTGTGTTTCTTTCAATAAGCACTGTTGAAACGCCACCCATTGTTTCGATACCTAGTGAGAGAGGTGTAACATCTAATAAAAGAACATCCTTAACATCACCACTTAGAACACCACCCTGAATAGCAGCACCTAACGCAACACACTCATCAGGATTGATTCCCTTAAAGGGCTCCTTTCCTGTTATACTCCTAACAGCATCCACTACTGCAGGTATTCTTGTTGAGCCACCTACAAGGATAACCTTATTGATGTCGGATGCCTTTAATTTTGCATCCTTTAGTGCTTGGACTGTTGGTGCAATCGTTGCCTTAACAAGGTGCGCTGTCATGTCATCAAATTTAGCTTTTGTTAAATCCATATCAATATGCAAAGGGCCGTTTGATGTTGCAGTGATAAAAGGTAGATTAATATTTGATTTGGTTACACCTGAAAGCTCAATTTTTGCTTTCTCCGCTGCTTCCTTTATGCGTTGTAAGGCTAACTTATCCTTGCTTAGGTCGATGCCTTCGTTGCTTTTAAACTGCGCCACAATGTAGTCAATAATTACCTTGTCAAAATCATCACCACCAAGTCTGGTATTTCCATTTGTTGCAAGTACCTCAAACACACCATCGCCGAGCTCTAGAATGGACACATCAAAGGTTCCACCACCAAGGTCGTAGATAAGAATTTTTTGTGATTTATTCTCATCCTTGTCAAGACCATATGCAAGTGCTGCCGCTGTAGGCTCGTTTATGATTCGCAAAACATCGAGTCCAGCAATTTTGCCAGCATCCTTTGTGGCTTGACGTTGACTATCAGAAAAATATGCAGGAACAGTAATAACCGCTTGCGATATCTTTTGACCTAAATAGGCTTCAGCATCATTTTTGAGTTTTGTTAAAACCATTGCAGATATTTCTTGAGGTGTATAGTTTTTTCCATCTATGGAAACTTTGAAATTTGTTCCCATCTCGCGCTTGATAGATGAAATTGTGCGATCGGGATTTACAACAGATTGTCGTTTTGCAACTTGTCCTACCAAGCGTTCTCCATCCTTGGTAAAACCTACAACAGATGGTGTTGTCCTAGCACCTTCAGCGTTTGCTATTACTACTGCCTCGCCGCCCTCCATGACAGCTACACATGAATTAGTTGTTCCTAAATCAATACCAATTATTTTTGCCATAATTAATTTCTCCTTTTGAAGTATTTTTTCGAATTTTATTTATTTATTTATATTTTAATTTTGCTGTTTTGAGGTTGTAGTTAATTTGCAACCTTGACCATTGCATACCGTATAACCTTACCGCTCCTAGAATATCCTTTTTGTAGCACTTCTACCACTCTCCCACAATTTTCTGGATCATCTACTTTCATGATCGCATTGTGGAGTTGAGGATTGAAATTTTCATACTCAGTGCCAATTTCGGATATATCATACTTAGAAAACAGAGAGCTAAGTTGTTTTTTTATCAATCCTACGCCTTCTATTGCACTCTTGTCAGTCAACATAAGAAGAGCTCTTTCGACCGCATCTGCAACTGGCAGAATACTAAGTATTACATCATTTCCTCCATCTAGGCGAGCAAGCCTAACACTATCATTTGTGCGTTTCCTGTAATTATCAAACTCAGCCTGTATGCGCTGCGCCATGCTCTTGTATTCATTTACTTTAGCTTCAATTTCACTTTGCACGTCAAACTCTAATATTTGTTCATCCTCTTTAAGAGCTTCGATTTTCTCTTCAGTAGAATTTTCTTGTTTTTCACTCATTACTTATTTCCTCCCATCAAAATATTTATTTCATTTCTTTGTCAAAAATTTCATATTTTTTAAGTCCTAGGCTAAAAATTTTAGCATTCCTAACTTGTATTATACTCAATCGGTTATGATAGCTCATCTGATGGCATAAGGGCATTCAAGGCCTCCCCTACATAAGACAGTACTGATATAACCTTTGAATAATCCATTCTTTCTGGCCCGATTACACCAGCGTGCCCTAATTGCTTCCCGTTAATTGTATATTTGGCAGTGACAATGGCACATTTATCTATGCCACCAGTTTCGTCCTTTCCAATTTTAATTGAAAATTCAATATCCCCATCGTTACATATAATGTCAGAAATGGATTTTTTATCATCAATAACCGACATAAAGTTTTTTGCTGACTCTAAACTTGCTTCAGGATAATTTAAGACTTTAGTTTTCCCTTCGGTTACAACATTGTGATCACATTCCTCTTCGTAAGCTAATATAATGCTCATTACATCATCTAAAAGCCCCTTGAATTCGCTAAGCTCTTGCTCGACTCTTAGCTGTGCCGTGTTATTTTTTAATTCACCTACTGAGTAGCCAGAAAAGATCTTGTTAATCAGAAGAGAAGCATCTCGAACAAAACTGTCATTAACAGTATTTATAGTGATAACCTTGTCGCGGATGATCCCACTATCAGTTATTATAATTATCAATGCAGAGTTTGAATCCAGACCTACTAGTTTGATCTCTTTGATAACAACTTTGTTGATGTTTTTCAAAACAATAACTGAAGTATAGTTTGTAACATCACTAATAACCCTTGCAGCTGTTTGGACAATTTCCTCTATCTGTGAAAACTTGTTTTTAAAGGAAGCATCAATTATAGCGATATCTTGCTTTCTAAGCGGCATTTTTGGAATAAAGTTCTCCACATAGAATTTGTATGCAAGCGGCGAAGGGACTCTGCCCGCTGAGGTGTGGGGCTGAGAAAGATATCCCATTTCTTCGAGTGCAGATAGCTCAGAGCGAATAGTTGCTGAACTTATATCATCGAAGTATTTAGAAGTAATCTCTCCAGATGAAACAGGAGTAGCTTGTTTAATGTATTCGTCTACGACAGCTCGCAGCACCCTTTGTTTTCTAGAAGATAGCATAACTTCCTTAGGTTTTTAAGATCGATTAATCGAATAAATAGCAGACAATTGAAACACTGTTAGCACTCTTACGTTTAGATTGCTAATTTATTATATATGTTATTATATGCCTTGTCAAGAAAAAATATATCAAAAAAAATCATTGAAATTTATTTGTAGAATGTAAAATGAATTGTCGCAGAAAATTGAAAATTTTCAGACCGTGTAGAATGTAAAATGAATTGTCGCAGAAAATTGAAAATTTTCAGACCGTCAAAGAACATAAATTTCCTGAGTTTGTGGTATAATTAATTATATTTTGCTAGGAAGGGTATCCACAATGGACGATAACAAGCGCAAACACAGATATAAAACAGGTGCCGATAGAAGAGCTTCAACCTTTTTACCACCATGCATTGATGATTACATAGATGATGACTCAATTATGAGGCTTGTTAGTAGTTTTGTTGAGGAGCTTGATCTTGAAAAATTAGGATTTGCAAATGCACAACCAAAACGTATGGAATGCAGTCAATATAATCCGAAAGATTTATTAAAACTCTACATATATGGATATTTAAAACGAGTAACTTCATCAAGGTCTCTAGAGAGAGAAGCAAAATTTAATTTAGAAGCAAAATGGTTAATGAGAAATCTTACCCCAGATGATAGGACAATTTTTAGTTTTCGTAAGGAAAACGCTGATGCATTAAAGAAAACTATTGTGTGTTTTTCTGAATTGATGGTATCGTTAAAGATGTGTGAAAGGAAAGAAATAATAATTGATGGATCAAAGCTCAGATCCAATTGCGAATCGAAATACAGTTTAAGCGAAAAAATAGCTGATAAAAAATTAGAAACTATTAACAAAAGAATAGAAAAATTCATGAAGGAGTGTGATGAAACTGACCGTGAAGAGGATGAAGAACCATACTTGGCGTATACAGAAAAGATAGATAGCCTCTATCTGAAAAAGCAGTTGCAGAAAATGATCAAAGAATATGCACAGGAACATGGCACGACAGATAATACAGGAAAGAAAGAAGATAATCTAATTGACACAGATGCTAGGCTCATTAAACAAGAGCATACTACAAATATCGATACGAATTATAATGCTCAGGCAGTAATTGATACAAAAAATGGGATAATTACTAATTTTGAAGTAACAAATAAAGAAAATGATATAGGTACTCTAGGAAACGACAATTGAAGCAAGACGGGTTTTGATGACAGATAAGTTAACTGTTCCTAAAGATAAGGATATAGTGAAAGTGGAAAAACAAAAAAGTGCAATGTAAACGTAAATGAGTTATAGCAAAGCGCAACCCGCCAGACGAAAATGATGGTTATGGTCTTATTACCAAGGCGCTTAAATGTTTCATTTAGTTAGTTTATTTGGTAAGCAAGTTTTGGATGATTGAACAGCATTCTAACTTTGCTTGGTGGGACACTATTTAAAAATTGATTGGCCTT
>JAITQU010000083.1 GCA_031288735.1 Christensenellaceae bacterium | reverse complement strand
GTGATTTAAAAATAATTTATTCTTTTCACTTAATATAGAAAACAAGGGGCACTTCGCTATTTTGTGTGGGTAAGTATACAAAAATAATGAAAAATTATATGCAGTTTAAGCTCCAAATTAGGTTGTTATAAAATCAATTGAAGTAGACAAAGATTATGAAAAAGAAAGAAAACGGGGAAATATTGTCTTTTAAGAAACTTAACGATACAATACAATAAGGAGTCTCGATTCTTCTACGATACACCTTAGCGATTTAATTGAACCAAACATCGACTTCAGACTGTCCGACCTTCTCTCCGATTTACACAAATTAATACACACTCCTGCGTTTTTTAAATTGTAAAAATAACAACGTTTCGGAGGTTGCCTTTAGTAAATGACAAATTTTAAACTGTAGAAATTACAGCTCATTATTTAATTAGGATCAATCTATCCCTTTTATCGTAAATTTGGGCATGTCTTTACCTCGATACTCCGCATCCAATTGCCCGATTTGGTATAAAACAATTCCGCGCATTTCTGAAGCTGGTTTCAAACAGTATGTGTTGAAGTCGTGTGTGGAAATGTCATTAGTCTTTCTTACATTGGGAAAAAGGAGTTTGAGAAATCCTGATGCAATTCTTTTTACCGCCTCAGTGTCGCGCGTGTCTGAAGCTTCTGGTACTTCGATAAGCTCGTCTACTATTTTACGATAGGTAATATCCTCACGTAACATATGCATTATTGAAGTAAAGTATTCTGAATTTAATGCAAATCCAGAAATTTTTAAATCATCGTTCATTCGAGGAATGTCCCAACCTTCTATAAATCCATGAAAACGGTCCAAAAGTGCACTTTCTTTAAAGAGTGATGGTAAATAAGTAAATAAATTGCCATATTTATTCATCTCGAAAATATCAATATTGCCAAGCAAAACTATGCCAGCAGAAGAACTGCCTGACCACGCATCGCCTCTATATACTCCATCCTCCATATATGTTTTAAGAACAGAGCGCATATCGCCGAAATCGGCGCAAGAAATGGTCTGAATTTCGTCTATTCCCAAAAAATCATTGTGAAAAATAAGTCCCTGTATTTTTTTGCCTTTATCATAAAACAACTTTGCTCTCGATATTGTGCCACCTGCAAGTAAGTATCCGTGTCTGCTTAGTCTACCAAAAAGGTATGATTTTCCTGTGCCTTTTGGTGCAAGTTCAATGAGATTTAACCTCCTTTCCACAAAAGGCAAAAGTCTTTTAAGCATTGATAGTTTATAAAAACGATCTTTATATCCAGAAGCATTGTAATCGATGGCACCGAGAATAACATCTAACCATTCATCAATTGTAAATTGGTTTCGCATATCCTTATAGTAATCAAGTTCAACTGTATACGGACAAAAATCTTTAACGCTTGTCAGCATTATTTTACCATCTTTTTCGTCACAAATTGGCGGGCAGTAGCCGATCTCAACAATGCCCCAGACCTCACGACCTGCGGTAAGCTCTTCTCGGTATTGCGCCCAAATAGCAGGAGTTATTATGGTTTGCTTTTTACTTAAGCCAAACTCGGGTAATTCAAAGGATATTGTTTGTGTTGAAATATCGATATCCACCGAAATCCTCGTTAATAGTTTAATTCTTTCTCTATCGGTCATGATTCGATCTTTAATCCTAATCCACTCCTCCTTGCGCGGCAGATATGTGTCTATGAAATCCCGCATTGAATCCATATCAAAATTGCCATCCTCGTCTTGAAACATTTTAAGTAAATAGTCACGCATAAAAGATGGCAAACTTATAGCTGAAAAAAAATTGCTTTTTTTAAGGTCTTTGAAAACCACCATTTCGCTGAAGGCATTTTTAAGTTTTTCCACAAATTGTTCAGTCATTTTTTTTACTCCTCATTGAACAGGTCGATTATGGCACCGAGAGCACTCTGTACTTCAAATTTAATATTTGGGACTATCTCCTCATTGTCATCAAAAAAACCGCACTCATATTTACCAGCTTTTACGATATTAGTTTCAAATGAATATGTTGATGCGTTTTTGCTAATTGGCAAAATGAAATTAGCTTGACCTTCTATTTTAATTTTAGGAGCTTCTACCTCTCTTGAAAGAGTAATAGACAACTGGTCTGCCTGCCTGCCTCGAAGCTTAAGTACCTTTGTGGTGAGTATATGACTATACGCCTCCACTTTTTCTGTTATTTCAATTATCGGCACGACAACTTCCTCTATTGTTGCCCCGCCGTGCAGTTCGACGCCAGTATATTTGCCACCTTTGAACCTGTCATAATTAGCTATAACGCAAAAGCCATTATTATTATAATCGGTTACAGTTTTGTATTTTTCAGCTACATCAGGATTCCATATACAGCAACGCCCACCATGCTTTTCATTTTTTTCACCCTCTCTCGTATCAACCTCAATCGTTAAAATGTTATCAGCAATTCTAATAAGCCTGCTTGCCCCGTGGTCGGATAAAATAATGACCTTTTTTGCTTTCAGAAGTGCAGCCTGTGCTGTTTTTATAATTTCGTCAATAATGCTGAGTTCAGATTCAATATAAAGTGGCAACTTCGTTTTTGAATAATCGTGGTCTTCTTCGCCCATATGCTTCAATTTATCAAGATCCTTAATGGATTTATCGCCACGATGACAATCATAGAAGCCTGAATTGAATTCGGTTAAGGTCGGTAATTCTGCCCACGCAATTTGTATTTTAGCGCTCAAGTCATAATGCTTACATCGATGCATTATGAGAGAACAAAATTCAGCCCCCAAAGCATCAACCCAGTATACAAGCGCATCCTTGAAATCAATTTGTGAAATGATTATTGATCGTGATTTCAGCCACTTGTAAAATGGCCTTGTTTCGGCATATTTGTTTACCTTTTGTCTGAAATCCTCTGTTAATACATTTTTGACTTTCTGAATGCGGTACTCATCAAAATATTTGTTCAAATCTTCATTTTTGAAATCAAAATCTGATAAATATTCGGCAAGTATCGGATAGACCTCTTTCGATATTTTTTTAATTTCATCAGCACTATAAGTATGCTGTGTTATGCAGGTTATTATTTCCTTTCGTTCTGTTTGTGAGTTATCAGTCAAATAATATATCTTATCTCTGCCAAGAGCATTATTTAAAGAAAGAAACTCTTTTAGTGTTTTTTCATTGTCCAATGTGGCAATCAAAGCTTTACGTTGGTTATAATAACCTTTGAAGCTTTTATCGGTTACCTTAACATCTAAAATTGCATTGTAAATTTCTGATATAATTGATTTTGGTAAGCTAACCTTTTTAGCTACAAGTGAAAGGTATTCGAGATTTTTTTCGCTTTTTAACCAAAGGAAAATATACCATTTTTGAGTGCTATCGAATGCCTTGAATTTTTTAATTGCCGAAAGCAATTCATTTCCTAGTGTTGACAAAAGCTCTCTGAATGTTTTTCCCTTAATATCCTTTAGAAGCTGTTCCCATTGTGTGTTGCTACCTAATCCTTCGTCAAACACAGCAAAGCCGGTATCAATATCTTTTAGTAATTCAAATGCGGAATTTTTTTCTTGAACACTCCAAACTCTATTATTGAATGCCTGGCTTCTAAGTGTACTGCTTTTTACCACACCATTTTCAGCACCGTTGTATTCGACAAACAAAAAATATTTTTCTAGCGTTTCATAAAAGTTCAAGGATGCAAAGTCAAACGATGTAAGAGTTATTTTTGGAATAATATCAGGGTCACCTTCTATTAAAAATATTTGCGCTCTTTCGGCAATCCTTGGGTCCATGTTAGCTTTGCGCTGTATTATGTCTAAAAGACCATAAGTTAAAATCAAAACATGTTTTGACAAATCACATATTTTACTAATCGCACTTGAAATTTGTAAAAATCCTCCATTAAAGCAGAGAAATTGAAAAAAACCAAGCACAACCGTATTGTCACCAGCCGATAATATATCGTCTTGCATTCGATCTATATCAGGCAGACTGTCACTCTGAAAATAATTAGAAACTCTCAAAAAAGTAGCAGTGCTGTTCAAAGCATTAAGGATAGTGCAGTAATCAGTCTTTGTCTGAACATTTACAATTATGGGAAAAGCTTTCGTATGCCCGTTGAAGTAGTCACAAGCTTCTTTAGTTGTTGCCTCTCTTATCGCCATTATTATTCCCCTGTGTTATCGATATTATATCAATGCCGACTGACATATTTAAGCGAATTAATTTCTTAAGATATTCTTTTATTTTCGCATCACTTATCTTATCTACAATTTCGACCGCCGTTTCTACCGACTTTTTGTCATATTCCGACTGTGCAAGCTCTTTAATTTTTGCCTTTGCTTGGTCATTCGAATACCAAGAATATACTCCATCAGTCAAGTGCTTAATTAGTAAGGCTCGAACATCTTCAGCACCTAAAATTAGAGAGTATTCTCCAACTATGCATTTAGAAAAGGCGGCTTCTCTCTTTTCTTCTGACTTTAAATCATCCCACCATTTAATACTAGTTAAATATGTGAGAGCTTTTTCTGCTTCCGCATTGTCTGGATTTGTGTTATTTACTACGGAAAAATAATGCTTTGCTAATCCTATTTCTCCCTCAGGCACAAGTGCAAGGACAGGAGTTTTAAATTCTTCCGACCAATCGTTTGGAGTTCTCGTATCGGTATTGTCTCTCCAATACTTACGTAATTTTTCTCTGCTTAGCGAAGCTAGATATTTAAAAGCTTCATTTTGCACCATTGAATTATATGACGATTTATCTTTGGTAAAATGCCCTGAGCCAATACGCATATAGATTTCGTTTACATGCTCAATAGTTAAATCGTGACTAAAATTTTCGATAATTTTATCGAAAATGTCTTTTTGCTCTTTTAGAAAAGCTTGAAATTCAGTTCCTTGAGCTTTTAACAACTCTAATAAGGTATGAAAATCAATTATATCGTTATAGTTATACTTCATTATTTTAACAAGAAAATCAAACAGCTCACCACCTTCTTTAATATAGCCTTTTGCTGCATCATATGAAACCTTAATGTCTTTAAGGAATTCCTGGTATGAGTTTTTAATTTCTGAGGGTTTTTCACTCTTAATACCAAAGCTTTTGTTACTGTACTCCATGACAAGGTATTCAGTAATCGTGGTGTCAATTAAGGCATCGATGGTGTTTTTGCCCCATACCCATGTTGAAGCTTCGACATCAAATTTCCTTTTTAGTGTTTCGAGATACTGCTCGCCTAAATTAAGTCGCTTACATAGGTCAATTAATACGCCATCCTTGTAGCTTAACAAATATTTTTTCATACCCTCACGACAATTATCTGCTGTCACAAGGCTTTGAAGGGTATCTACTAGTGTAGGCTCTCTACAAAGCTCTGCGCCGATTGCTTTAACTATTTCTGGTTCCGTTTTCTTTCCATCTTCGTAGTTTTGATTGTTTACCACACCTAGGTATTTGTCAATTATTTCATGTATTGCTAGGTTATCGGAAATTTCCTTTAAGGTCCAAATAGGAAAAACAAAGCTCCTTAGTTTTATTCTTAATTGATCACGGATTTTCCCCACAAAACAAGTTTCTTCTTTAATATTAAATATTTTTGCCGTACCTTCAGAAAATTGTTTTTCCTCCTGACTTTTTTCTTTGATGTATTTTTCCTTGGGACGAGTCTGTGGATTTATTGAGCTTTGCATTGCTTCTTTGACCATATCGCGGATTCTTTCAGAAGTCAATACTGCGTCAATATCGCCATCCGAATAGTAATACTCGCCAGTATTTTGAACATATTCTTTCAAAACAAAGCCGAAAATAAATGCGCACAGGTTACAACATGTAAAACCCCAGGGCTTATCCTGTAATTTTTTATAAAGGCTTCCTATCCCCGCTTGTCCAGATGCTTTGATTTCCTCTTGGATTGTTTTGTCAACAAACGCCTTTATCATTGAAATAGGTAACCTTTGATTTTGCTCCCAGTATAGACTCTTATTCCACGCTGAGCCAAGAGCATTTTCTAGTGGCTTATCTTTGTTTTTGTATGTCCCACTAATTTCTTCCTTTGCACCAAGTAGACTACCTAGAGCAATCGCGCTATCACTATATAGGTTATCAATTACATCGCACCATGTTTCAGGCGCATAGCTATAGAGTTTTTTGTTTATTGCTTCAAACATTCCTGTCAACTCATTGAGATTTAAGACAGTCTCTCCATTCTCGTAGATGTCGGCAAACCACAACTCAAAATCAGATTGCTTAATTGACTTTTTCCAGTTTTCAAGTTCATATTCTGCAAGCTTTTTCTTCTCTCTTGACTCACTTCTATCTTTTGTGCTTAAGTATTGTTCCCGTGCCTTGTTTTCAAGGTAGACTCTCCACGAAGTATTTTTCATTGGTGTTCTTGCTAAATCAATAAAAACAATAGGGTTAGCGTCGTTTGGAATCTTTTGAGAACTAGCAGCTACAATTTTTTTATATAGAGACGAATGTTCGCGCTCGTCTCTTGCAACACACAAAAAGACAGGTATAGTATTTTTCTGTTGCGTTGTGCATATTGCATAATTAACTATTTCGTTTCTTTTCTTTGAAATATTATCATCGGTAATTATAAAAAATTCAAACCTTTTTTTAAGCGATGGCTTAAGCGGTGGATTTCCGATCATAATTGAAGCAATGTCCGCTTCCAAAGCAAGCTCTGATGTTGTCTGGCTCTTTTTTAATTCCTCGACCCTGTCTTGGATATCCGATTCATCTATTGCCTCAACGGAAACTGAATAGAGCTTTTTGCCACCTGCAATATCTTTCTCGTAGAGAATATGATTTTTCACTAACGTATCTGCAAGATTTATTGATGACGCGCCCGATAGCTCTGTACCAGAAAATGCCAAACCCAAATTCATCATATTCGGTCTTAATAATTCTTTTTGATCGTTGGCACTGCGTGACGCTGCTATCATTAGGAGAATTGTCTTAAAAACAATTGTTTTCTTTTTGTTAAGATGACTTGCATTCGTCCTGTTGTGCGCATCTAGTATCGACTTTATATCTGTCGACAAATCCTTATTCTCTTTACCCTTCTCGTATATGAAATCCCATAAATAATCAACTGTCATATACCTTTCGTCATCATCATACGGCCCGTGATTTTTGATAAACCATTGGAACGCATGAGTTTTTTCGTTCATATCGGTAATAAGGAAGTCAAACATGCTTCTTTGGTTTGACAAAAACTTCTCGGATATGTACTTCAAAACAAGGGCTGTGTAAGGATGTAGTGGCAAAATATTTTTCATTGTTTTTTCATCTGCCTTTACATCTGAGCCCACTGTCATACGGGCCAAAGCAATAGTTGTGTTCATTCCGTCAGCAATTTTGATCCATTCTTCTTTTTTCCCTTCTTTTATTTTTAGTGCTGAAGCTATCAATTGAAGACCAATTTTATCGGGTAACTCAATGCGTAGAGTCGGCGAAACAAACCTGTCAATAATTTTTTTCTTGTCCTCATCACCGTCTGCAAACAAGGCATTACTTGCGTGAGTTACTGGAACAAAGAAAAATCCTACGTCAGCAAGTGCCAAAATATGCTCTTGGAAATTGGTTAACCTTTTTAAGTTGTTTTGGAAAAATTCTGTAAATTCATCCCAAATGAAAACAAAGGCTCGAATATTGTTTACCTTAATTATGTCTTTCACCCAGTCAGCAAACTTTTTTGCATCTGGGATGAAAGCATAAATGCCGTGTTCCTTTCCAAGTGCGTTACACTTAGAGATAAGTTTACTAAGTTTGACTTCGTCCTTTAAATTTTTCAGCTCATCAATTATAGAGTCAACTGATCTTCCCTTTAATCGATTTTTTTCATCATCTCGTATAAGCTCTTGAAAATAGCTCTTCTCAGATGGTTTAGAAAGCCACCTTATTCCTGCTTCTTTTAACGCCATTTCCCCGCCTTTAAGCCCTTTTTCAGCCATGACCGCGAGTATGCTTTCTTGTAGTGCTACGATTAAATCAGTAGGTTCAAGTATGTCCGAGCTACCTGACCTGTATGCTGTCAAAATCCGTTCATTCTTTATGCTTTCATATTTCGTGAAAAAATTATCTGAAAGGTTATAGCGAACAAAATATTCTTTCACATCTTCAATCGTAGTATCTAAAATCTTTTTTAGAGTCAAAACCGCGTACGATTTACCCGTCCCATATGCACCCTCAACCCAAACGGAAAGTCCTTTGTATCCTTCTGTTCTTCTTATAACCTTTTCAATATCCGTTAAGAGTTGAACGAATTTTTCGTGTGGATAAAAGTTTAGCCATCTGTTAGGTTGCTTCAAGAAGTTTTCCTCCCGAACCATTTTTGTAAACTCGCTGTCGATATCAAAAAAACTTTCATATTTTATGTCTGACATTTTAAATTTCTCCTAGAATAGCTCAAGCACAGCCTTAGCTGTCATGTTTTTCCTTAAACTTATTGTCTGCATACCATGTGTTTCACTGTAATTTATATAATCAGGACGTGTAGCCGACAATCCGCTCAATATTTTTTTGAGTGTTTCCTCAGCTAAACAAAATATTTGGGCTGGACTTATACCGCTACTTTCAACACTAAAATCCATAAGCCTGTTTAATGAAAATTGATAGTATCCATCGCATGCCTCAGCAAATCTATAAAGTGAATAAAGAACAACCTCGCTACTAAGCGTATGACAACTACCGCGAGTTAGCGATATAATATTTCTCTCGCTATCGTCTTTAAAAAGCATTGAGCCTAGTCCACAGTTTTTTCCAAATGGTAACTTCAAAATAAGCTTGAATGCCGTGCATATTACGCTAGCAGAATCGTGATTAATTCCTTGTTCCTCAATTAAAGCAACAAAATTATCTCGTGAATATGTGTGATTTGGCATTATGTTTTTAATATACCACCCGATTTCAGAAGAATATGCTAAGTTCACAAGCATAAGCTCCCATGCCCTGTTATCATTTAGCCCTATATGCTTTATGGTTTTAGAAAAATCGGAAAACTTATCACCGATAAGCAACTCGGCGTCACGCAAAAATCTTTTGAACATGGGAACCTGTACGCTCCCTAAAGAAACACCTTGACTAAAATCACCGTTATATCTAAAAAAAGAATCTATCCAATCAAGTCTAGGTCCGTGTGCTGCGTAACTGTTTATGCTTTTTGTCATAAAATTTTTCTCTCCTTTGGCTAGTCGGTTTGTATAGTATAGAAGACAACCGCCTGGAATATTTTGACAACTGCCACAGTGTAAGCAGTTAGTTATGTGGATGCTTTCAGTACTAAAATGCAACGCCCCATGCACGCAGTTAGCTTCACATTCACCGCAATTTATGCAGTAAGAAGCTTTTCTAAAAACAATTTTTAGGTTTTTAATAAAGAGCGGCATTTTTTTGACTATGTCTAAGGGTACCCAAATTTTGTATCCGTTATCTGTTTCAATTAATGACAATACGTATTCCGCACCCATGCTTGTTAGTGTAATTATATTTTTTTCGTAGCTAAATTCACCTAGAGTTTTAAGCCATTCACGCCAATTTGACCGTGGCTCTATTATTTCAATAACTAACTCTTTTTCTGTTATAAGCTCGTTATATCGACTTATATTGTTAGATAGTGACATTCCGTTGTTTCTAACCTTCCATCCACCAACTTCAAAATAGTTGCGTTTTCTATCATCAGTCATATTTGAACATAGTCTTTTTTCTATTATTTGTGTGTATTTATTAAAATCATGTTTATAACACTCATAGGCAAAATATTCCTTACGCTGCGACGTTTCAGGGCAACATATGCAACCGACACGAGTGTTTCCTGCTTTGTATGCATCACTTATTTTTATATTATGCAAAAAAAGATAAAGATAAACTTCCGCAGAACCCCAATCCAAAATGGGATAAGCACTATATTGTCCCGAATGCTTTTTACTGTAACTAGTAGGCTCATAGTTGTTTCTAGAATCGCTCTCATCGCCACGTATCCCAACAAAAGCAAACCCTTTAAAGTTTTTTTTATTAAGAATTTTTCTTAGTATTAATATTTGGGGTGCAGTTTTGTGTACACTACAACACCAGCGTAATGCTCTTGCCGGTGGCCCAAACAGTTCCCATGATTTTTTTACCTCAAGTCGAGATTTAGTTTTTAAAAATTCAATGTTTTCTTTTTTACATTGCTTCTCTATCTCGTCGACAACATGGTATGTGTCTTTGCATTCCATTTGTGTGTCACCAAAAACAACCTTGTATTTTTCAACAGGCAATGCTTTTCGTACTATGTCAAAAATGACTAAACTATCCTTACCACCACTAAATGCAACATAAAAAACATCAACCTTATTCTTGTATTCTTCATACTTGTTATATACCCACTTTATCGCCGTATTTGTAAGTGCGTCCATTATCTGTTTGTTGTTTTCAACCATTTTTTTAATATCAACAAACCTTAATGGTGCACCATTTGGCTCTGGTTCATCTAAATACTCAATAACAGGTTTTGTGTATAGCGACCCCCCTCGTGTCTTGAAAACCTTTCTCCCCCGATAATAATAAACATTAGCCTCCGCCCACATATACGGACTACTATCGTCCTTTTCATAAACCCATTTTTCGTCAAACCCTAATAAATCTAATTCCTTATAGTAAACAGGTCTGGGCTCTTTGCTGAAATTAAGAGGTGTAGGTAATAGCTTTATGCCGCCCGTTTCGACGTCAAACTCGTATGAATACATTATTTCTCACCCATATTTCTTGAAATCATGCCAGTAGGCGAAAAATCAAATGCGAGAGAAAGCTTTGCAGTAAGTGCTTTTAATATTCCAGCTTCGTTGACACTATCGTTGTTTTCAAAAACAGAGATTAGTTGTTTCTTGATCTCTTCTAGGAAACCATCCCACAACATGAAGTTAGCTGTAGCTAGAGCCCCCTCAATTATTTGTTTTGCTTTTGAAAGCTCAGCGTCGGTTATGTATACACAATTTATGTGCAAATATGAGCCGTTTTGAAAGGACACAATGTGCGGACTCTGCGTTAAAAGCAAGCCTTTTTTCCTAGCAAGCGATGGATACACGGGGAGCTTTTCTTGTATTTTGTCTAAATCTAGATGTGTGCCTTCTATTTCTAATAAATTGGCTACTACCTGGCATATTTCCTCGTTCTGGCCTACAAGAAAAGCTCCGTTACGATAAATGAATGGACATATCTTATCTTTTTTATACTTATCTTTTTTAATTTTTTGCAATATATTTATAAGTAAATCAGAATTCACGGCATGACTTAAGCTGTTTTTAAAATGGTCATATAATGGTTCAATCCATATGCGTTTAACCCCAAGACTACTTTGCTTTTCAATGAGTCCTTCTATCTCCTCAATTGAAACTTTACAAAGCAAATTATCCAAATGAAAAAATTTATTAGACTCAGTTTCGAAACCGTGGTTTAAAATAAGCTTCTTAATTTCGTCTTCAGATGCTTCTAAATCCTCTGAAAATTCATTGTTGTATTCGAACTTTAGTTTTTGGAGGTCGACATATTGAAGCCTCATTCCAAGCTCAAACCTGTCTTTGAAAAGAAGAAGCACCCGCTCCTCCCACTCTAACAATGTAGCACCTTTTGTTTGTTCATTGTAATTATCAAATTTAGCTTCTTTGTTGTATTTAATAATGCTGTTTTGTACTACAGTTATCTTAAGTTCTAAAATGTCAATTCCGTAATGCTTAAATAGTCCTCGTATAAGTTTCAAAGTATCATCTGAAGAAAAAAGTGTATGTACATACAATCCGCTCGTCACTTCTTTCTGCCATTTAGTGCCATTCCAATTGTTTTCAAAAAGACTATTCGTAGTCCCCCACCATTTGTAGCCTTTAATGTCTTTATTTGGAAATGATTTAATTAATGCACCACAAACATCCACTAACAAGGAATTCCAAGCTCTGGGCGTGGTTTCTATCGTGCGAAATTTCATTTTTATAGGCTTTGTGTTTTTTAAACTAAGCGGTTTATCCCAGTCAATTATCGCTTCGTCCTGTTGACACTTGGTAATATCTGTAATTTGATTAATTGAAGCAAACCCACTTACTATTTGTGGCAAAAACACATCAGGTGATTTTTTCACAGTGTTTTCCATCTCGAGTTTTTTGATGAGAGAAATCTTGCTCTTTTCTCTTTCCTTAAGAAATTGCGTATAAATCTCTCCCGTTTTTTCAAACGTTTTAAAAGCAGTACCCTTCGTTATTTTAAATATTTTATTTTTTAATAACTTGTTTAAGATATTGTTGAATTCCAAACTACTCGTTATTTCAAATAAATTTACGTCCGTTATGTTTTTTCGAATTGCGTATTCTGATACTTCATCTAAATTGGCAATGCAAACTACAGGGCTATACCTTAATGTATTGCCCGCGCTTAACCATAACCACTTTTGAAACTCTATCTTATTATCTGCCATGACCGTCCGTTAATTTTAATTACTCCCTGTTTTACTATTACTCTAAAAGTTTTTTTTGACTTTTTTTAAGTCCTGTTTATCTAAAAACTTAAGTGCTGTTTAAAATGGTTATTAAAAAATATTTAAATATTTTTTTATAGATTAATGTCCATCATTAAGATTCAATTTTGTAAGTTTATAAAAAATTATATTTAAGAAATTAATAACTCAAACTTTGAATTTATTAATCTTTTATTCTGAAATCTAATATCCTATAAGAATAAGTTAATTATATATGGTTAGACCGTCAAAATGCATTTAAGTCACGCCGCAGCAATTGGTATGTTTTTATATATTGAAAAGCTTGCATATAACTATTAATAACAAGAGTTTGTGTATCTGTAATATG
>JAITQU010000019.1 GCA_031288735.1 Christensenellaceae bacterium | reverse complement strand
AAAAGAGAAACATTTCTTAATGAGTGATGGCTCATATAATCTCATAAGTTATGCAGAAGATATTCATTATTTAGATGAAGATGGCAAGTTTAAGGAAATAGACAATACGCTTGAAAAAGAAGGTGAGTTTTATAAAAACAAGGCAAACTCCCTAAGCGTAAAAATTCCCCAAAATTATACTGATACTTCAAAGACAATAGTATCGTTAGACAACTATGAAATATCTTTCAAATTATTAAACTACAATGAAAAGATAGGGGTTACGTCTAGTGTTGAAAGTTTAGTTAAAACTAGTAGTGTACAGAGTAGGAAAGAATACAATGTAAAGCTTAATAATGAAAGTAGCATTAAGTATGAACTTAATAAAAACAATGTAGAATTAGAACAAGTTGTAGTAGGCACGAATCTTAAAGAAAATATAATTGTCAACAGTCCATTATTAGAGTACAAATTTTCATTCAGTATAAACACTAACAATCTGGCCCTTATTTTACTAGCCGATGGGGATATTGTTGCTAACAATAGCGAAGGTGAAAGAGTATTCACCATACCAAAAGGATTCATGTACGACAGTGCTGGTAAAATTTCTGATGCAGTTGAATACACATTGAACAGCATTGAAAATGGTGAATATATTCTATCTATAACAGCACAGTCTCAATGGATTAATTCAAAAGAAAGACAATTCCCCGTTACAATAGATCCTAGTGTAACAACAAACCTTACAAATTTAAAATATGGATATAGGAACACAAGTTACAACAGCAATGTTGATAAATACGTATTAAAAGGATGGGATAGCACAAACCCCGTGCATGATGTCTTCGGTTTGAAGTTTGATCTGCCGACATTACCCGTTGACGCAATTATAACAAATGCAATACTAAAAGTTTTTTCAGCGACCGCATACAATAATGCTCTGACCCTGTTATATGAAAGTAGAACTTCTTGGGCAACATCCTCTTTGACGCGACTTACGCAATCATTATATTTTGACAATAATACGACTACAAGCACAATTTTACCAGATTTTGAGGCATGTGTTACAGGTGGCGTAATAGACTACAATATTACAAGAAATCTCAAAAACGTATATGAATATGGAACTGATTGGAATGGGTTTTTCATAACTAGACCTGCTGGGACAACAGCATCAATAGAGATATATACGAAATCGAATGTTCCAGAGTTAACACTTTCATATCGGCGGGGGAGTGGGATAGAGGAGTATTGGGATGCTACGACATACAGTACATCAAATGATCTTGTGTACATTAATAACTATAACAACCTAGCAACTGTAGTACATGATGATATTACGACAGGTGGAGAATTACCTATTAGCATAGAGCATATATTCACAGATACATACAGAAATTCAAATTTTAATGTTACTGATGTTGATAATTGTCCTGTTTTTGGCAACTTAAACTTAGGGTATGGTTGGAAACTAAATTATCAACAGGCAATACGTCTTGTAGGTAATAATTTTTACTATTATGACGCTGATGCCACGATGCACTATTTTGTAAGGAATGAACAGAGAAGTGTGGCATTAGGTAAGAATGTTGCAGAGGATGAAGATGGATTAGGACTTACGCTAATGGCCGATTCATCATATGCTGGTGCATATTATAAAATGACAAATAAAAATAACATGAAGTTGTTTTTTGATTATCATGGACGACTAATTCGTATAGAAGATCCAAATGGCAATGCGAATAATATTATTTACGGCAATGGAAATCAAGGCAATGTATTGGCGTTAAAAATAACACAAATTAATGACCAACGATCAAGTTCAACCTCGTTATATCGCTATGTTAATTTCGAATATGACTCAAATGGATATTTGACAAAGTTAATAAGCAAAAGTCCATATGATATAACAAAAAATGTCGAAACTACATTTAGTTATTCAAGCAATAGACTTGTTGAAATAATGAGTTATGATAATACATATTCATACTTTCTATATAATGCAAACGGTAAGATAAAATCAATAATAGATCATAATTACTATGCTATATTGCTAGAAGATCTACTAATATCATTTTCAAACACATATGTTGATGCTCAGACTGGTGCGACTACAACCACCAACACCATATATTATGGTAGAGTAATAACTGAAAATTTTTATGAGGGATTTACAGGAAACACAATTAACTATACTCAAGGAAGTCGCGAGGAATTATTATTTTTAAACGGTCTCACCTATTCGATAACCGCAAAAGCTGGTGAACCATTTGTCGAATTTAGTAGCACTAGCGATGCTTATTTTACTGATAACTTCACAGTAGCAAGTGTTTTTGATAATCAAGGGCGTCTGGTTTCATCCTATGTAGCTGGGCAGGAAATAACGACAACCGTTGCCCAAAGGTATACGACAGGCACAAATGAACGTGTGAATAATAAGGTTGTCGCATCGACATCATACGAAAGTAATATAGTCAATTACATAACGAATGGTGGTGGGGAAAGTACAGATACAAGTAGCGATGTGCCAGGCTGGGCTCAGCTCCCTATTCTGTCATCATCCTTTACGTCAATTAAACAGTCAAACAAGTATGCATATGCGGGGAAAAATTCAATCGAGGTGTTTTCATCTCAGCCATTGAGCGGAGAGAATCGAGCAATAGGCTTGCCAGTTATCCCATCTGCAGGAAACTATATTTTGTCAGCATACGTTCGCGTTACAGATACTCTCATGTACGCCGAAACACATGCTGATGATTATGGAGCTTTTATAAGGGTAGGTTCATCATATGAGACCGTAACAAGCGAGGTAATTAGTAGTGATTACTTCAATACAAATAACGGTTTTAAACTCCTACTTGCACCGTTTTATGCATCTAATTCTGGATTTGTTTCTGTAGAATTAGGCCTAAGAAATTGTTCAGGATTTGCCTATTTTGATTCTATACAACTCACACATAACGATTATGGATATGTGGATGAGACTAATTATGCTGAAAATCAAGGTTTTGAGAATTGGCAAGGTATTCTACCCGATCAATGGAATTTATGGACAGAATATGGATCATCACCTGAAAGCCATATTCAGCAAATAACTGGATCATCAGCTTTTTCAGGCGAGACATCTGTGCTTTTCAAAGGTGGGCTAAATGGCAGTGCAAATTTGTACCAGCGCGTTAGTATTCCTCATTCTGAAAACACAACAGCGTATACGTTATCGATTTGGGTTAACACACTTGGTAGAATTTTCAATCCATCGCCTCTATCCCGAGTCCAACTAAACTACAGATTGCTAGACGAGAATGATGGTGCATTACCTGGTAATTTATCGGCGTGGTGTCCCGTGTCCATCGCTATTGATTCTCCATATTGGCATCAAGTAGCAGCAACCATCATAGTTCCATCGATAGTAAAGAAAATCGAAATTAATATTGAACTTAACCGCACAAATACTGTCATTTGTTTAGATAATATTTCGCTAGTTCAGTCTGATATAGTCAATATGGAATATGATCTAAATGGTAATAATACAGGTTATGTTAATTCCTCTGGCACCTATCTAGAAGCTGAATACCAAGGGAACGATGTTGAGATAGATTCTAATATTCAAGAAGAATTTGGGATCGTAAAAGATGCCAATGGAAATGTCAAGACGGCAAAGGATTATAAAAGAAACACAAAGATAAGTTATGAATACGATGCTTACGGACGAGTAACACTAGAAACATTTTCAGGGATCGCTAAAGGCTCTAAGAACACAACCGTTCAAACTGCTTACAGCGACATATCGTCTAATTGGGAAAGTACTGTCATTAACGTTGACAGTTTAGGATTTAAAACCATAAGTAAGTTCTCAGCATTCTACAATTTTCTAGAAAAAGCAGTAAGTAGTGATGGAACATTTACCACATATGTCTATGGGTATGATTCCACATTGACAAATGAAACAAAGACACTCACTGTTTCAGAATACGCAAAAGATGGTACTTCACCACTATGGCATGCGGTTTTTACATATTATCTTTCAAACGAGTATTTTTCAGACGGGAATTCGATTTATCACTCAAAAGGACTACTAAAAAGCATAACTACAGAGAATGGGACTGTCTATTCATATAAGTATGACAAGTGGGGGAATGTCATATCTGTAAGTTTAGGTAACGGAACTACTACTACTACAATGCTTAAATACACTTATCGCGAAATTGATGGTGCATTAGTCTTAAAAACAGCATTGACAGGATTTGCCGAGCGATACACATATGATACACTTGGAAGATTAAGTAAAACAGAAGAAAGAGAATCGAGTTTGTCAGAGTTTATAACAGCATATGAATGGGTTTATGCTGTTGACGGCAGATTAATTAAAATGCTAGATCATAAAAACGGCAAGAAATACGAATACACATATGACGCTAGAGGGAGCGTAATACTCTCGGCTGTTGGTGCTCTAGAAGCAAGTAGTTATGATGTATTTTTTGAATCTGAGTATGATGCGTTTGGTGATATAAAAAGAACCAATTTAATCACTAAAAATGCTACACCGATGAGCGGGATGATTGCATCAAATATAATACCCAAAACTGGGACATATTCAAGAACTCGCAGTGGGTTATATGAGTATATTTACATAGATAATGTAGAGCAAATAAAATACACTTATTCATCGACAGACGAAAAGACAAGTTTCATTGTAAGAGAAGACAACAAACTAAATAACAACACTAGTTATCCAAATGGCTCAACAATACGATATACAAGAGATGCGCGCGGGAAATTATTAGGGTTTACTTTTTCTAGTTACAATAACACGTCTGATGGCGTATTTTCTGTTGGATCTTACTATACCATTCGCTCTAGAACATATGAGTATGACAATGGTGTCAAAAATATATGGGATTCCCAATATGCTGCTGATATGACGACTTCGGGGACACCTACAATTATTACGACACCTGAGACCTCTGGGGACATTACAATAAATAACATACTATTAACTAGAGCAAGGTACTACCCAAATGCTGGCGCATCCCTTGTAAATCAAAAATATCTAATGACAGCAAATGGAAGCGTAAGTATAAGATACATGATGAGACTAGGCTCTGCTGTATCAGGACTGGTGGGTGGACTATCGTTTGTCTATACTGATGGCACTGCTGATAATAGTACAGTCCAGTATGCCCATGCATATTTTGATGGTTCGGGTGGTACTAACTGGAAAGAAATGTATCTGGTATCTAACCCAAACAAGACAATTATAAAACTGTATCTAATGTGGGGGCCGATTGAATGTGAAGTATATTTAGGCAATGTTCAAGTGGAAATTTCGAACAATGCTTGGGATATAGACTACATAATTGCAAATCAGCAACGTGCAAGCAGTGCACCAGTAACGAAAGTAGCAGATATTGATATTAATAACAACAATACATACATAATAACTCCCTATACGGATATATTGCGTCTAAATCACTCATCGCATTATGTTAATACTGTGGGTGAGACAGATGTCTATCAATCTTTAGTCGATCCGTCAATACTAACTGGTGGTGGAGTTGTAAGTGTAAATTACTACATAAGACGAGAGACAACAACGTATGCAGAAATTAAGAATCTAACTTTTAAATATACCGATGGTAGTATTTCTCCGACAGTATTTATTCCACAAGATACAAATTGGCATTACTATACTATGACATCTGATGCTAATAAAGTTGTGTGTGCGATTGAATTAAGATGGTGGCACTGTGAATGGGTGCAAATAGCAAATGTCAGAGTAATAACACAAGGTCTAGGCAGAAAAGATGGGAGATTAACTGGAGAGGTTCTAGAAAACGGAGAGTATGCAAATTATACATATGACGAACTAGGAAGACTTGCCGAGACAAAAATAAGCAAATCCAAAACAAATAGCACGCAGATTTTAAAAGAAAAGTTTACATATTTAGATGGTAGTGGGAGTAGCACATCCAACACAGTCACATCAAAAAATGTGACTGTTGGCGGACTAGTAACCACCTATAACTACGTGTATAACATGAACAATAATGGAAACTCTTTTACTGTAAGTTCTCAAAATCTTTCAACATCTAATCCCTACAACATCTATCAGGTCTATGAAGATAATTCGTTAAAGGCTACATATTACTATGACGCTCTAGGACAGTTAATAAGAGAAGACAATGCTTATATTGGGCAGACAATCGAATATTACTATGACAGTAATAAAAACATTACGAGCAAAAAGGTATTTAGTTACACCAGTATAGCGTCCCCTATACCAACTACACCCACTAAGACATATTCATATAATTACGATACAACATATTATGATAGATTAATCGATTTTGACGGAAAGGTAATAACATATAATGAGATAGGATCCCCACTAACATATAAAGGCTCGTCTCTAATTTGGGATGGTTCCAATTTAAAACAACTTACAAATAGCAATGGATCGACCACTTATCAATATGATAGTAGTGGTTTAAGGTTAAGCAAAACAACAGGGCATACTACAACAAATTATTTGTATAGCGGATCAAAACTTTTAAGAGAAAAGACAAATTCAAGCGAAATATGGTATCTCTACAATGAGCTGGGTTTGATTGGTTTTGAATACAACTTGGTGACTTATCACTACCTGCGTAATTATGAAGGTGATGTCGTCGCCGTAATTGATACAAGTGGTGTTATCGTTGCTAGTTATACATACGATGCTTTCGGAAAGATTATATCAAAAACAGGGACAATGTCTGATATTAATCCTATTCGCTATAGAGGATACTATTACGACGATGAAAGTTCT
>JAITQU010000217.1 GCA_031288735.1 Christensenellaceae bacterium | reverse complement strand
TTAGAAGCATGCACGAAAAAGCGTTTTCTAAGGACTCATACGATAATCGGCTAAAGCATAGCACCGTAGAGCAAGATATACAGGAGGAAATAAACACACTTCAACTCATTAGTGATACGCTTTTTACTCCTACGACCTTTGGACTAACACTGCAGGAAATGTATGCAGCAAGTTATAATATAGGAAAGGATTCTAGAGATTATGAGTTTTATAACCAATTACAGCTAACAAACATCATTAACAGGAATTATCCAGAGCTAAATGCCGATATAAAATTAATTCGGGACAAGAGTCTAGTTACCCTTTATGTAAAGCAAAAGGAATTACTGAAAGAAAATGAGATTGTGTCACATATACTGCCCAATGTTGAATTGCATCAATTAAAGGAAGCGCAATCAGCTGTGGCACAGTTTCTAAGAAAGCCCTTGATGCCATTTGATTCATCTAAATTTCCACATAGTCGTTATTTGACCACATTTTATCTTGAAAATGCAGCCGACGATAGACGCTCCATCGATCGCGTGGCGCGACTCATAACTGATGTTGAGCATCCTCTGCTTGCAAAATATTTGCGTGCATCAGCATTTCCACTACTTTGGCCACTCTTTCCATTTGTCAAATATAAGCACTATGTATATAAAGACGATATAAAGAGTGATTTGGTTATTGCTAAGCATGAATTTGATAAATATGAGGAAAATTATACCATTTTGCATCGAGTTTTAGACTCAACAGGCTTTGCTTTGACAATCGGCGGCATTATAAACGGCAACATCATATTCCTAAAAAAATTATCCGATGCATTAGATAATTATGTAAAGATTCGTGATATTAAAACAGCACTAGATGAACTAACACCATCTGTTAAAGAAATCCTTGATTTTTCATATGATAAATCTGACAAAACGCTGACTACATTTGAAATTCAGGTTGAGAAAATATTGCCTATAAGAATTTATCATGAGATTGTAATTAACAATACATTTATTGAACCATTCTTAAGTAAGACAGTTACATTCAATGATTTGCGAAGAAGAATACTTGCATTAAAAGCAGACCAAAGGGAGATAAGTCGACAATTAGCTATGGAAGCCTTTGCTGTAGATTATGCCAACTTTTTTCAAGCGGCCCCAGACAATAAAGATTTCCTATATGAAATTCAAAAGAACAAGGGTCTTAGACCTATTCGAACAATGTTTGATTATTTCGAAAAATATCTTCTTTTGTTATTCCCATGCTGGCTGTTGAGCCCTGACGTGGTAAGCACAATATTCCCATTAAAGCCAAACCTATTTGATCTTATAGTGTTTGATGAGGCAAGTCAGATATTTATAGAATCGGCTTTACCTGCTATCTATAGAGGTAATAAGGTTGTAGTGTCTGGCGATAATAAACAGCTAAGACCATCTACAACATTCATAAAACGATATTTAGGTGATGATAGCTATGTTATGTCGCACTATGACCTTTCTATGCAGGCTGCGTTAGAAGTAGAGAGTCTACTAGATTTAGCAACATCAAGATACGAACCAGTGTATCTATCTTATCATTACAGAAGCCAGTCTGCTGAGCTTATTGATTTTAGCAATGCAGCATTTTATGATAATCGACTACAGGTGGCACCTAATACAATTCGACATCAAAGTAGCGAGACTCCAATAGAGCGCATTAAAGTTAAGGGTGTATGGATTGATAGAAAAAACCATGAGGAAGCAGTAGCAGTAGTTAAATTAATTAAGAGCATCATTAACACGCGACAGCTAAAAGAAAGTATAGGAATTGTTACCTTTAATATTGAGCAGAAGGAATATATAGAAGATTTATTAGATGCTGAAGGAGAGAAATCACAGCAATTTGCAAGACAAATATCTAATGAACGTAACCGCGTGGAGGGTGGCGAAAACGTAAGTATCTTTGTCAAAAACCTAGAAAATGTTCAAGGTGAGGAACGAGATATAATAATATTTAGTATAGGATATGCAAAAAATGCCAATGACGTGATATATGCAAGCTTTGGTACACTATCAATGGAGGGTGGTGAAAATAGACTCAATGTTGCTATCACTAGAGCAAAGAAAAAGGTATATATTGTAACTAGCATCGAGCCTGAAGAATTAGACAGACTAGAAACGTCAAAAAATAATGGGCCACGTCTCTTAAAAAGATATTTGCAATATGCTCGCGCCGTGTCAGATAATGATCAAAAAGCGATCAAGAGAGTCTTATCAACCTTATATACCGATAAAAGCATTATTGACCCAGTAGGACAATATGAGGAGCAGATAAAAAAGGAGCTAGAAAAGCTAGGCTATACAGTTGATATAAATCTTGGGAACACGAAGTACAAGTTGTCCCTTGCAATATATGACGAAGAGCTAAAACAATATGTTTTGGGAATTGAATGTGACTATCAAGCATTCCATTCAGCAGATAGTGTTCTTGAACGCGATGTCTATAGAGTGAAATTTTTAGAAAATCGGGGCTGGAGAATTATGCGAGTTTGGTCAAGGGATTGGTGGGTGTCTAGAAAGAAAGTCCTCGACGATATAATGACAATGGTAGATAAAGAAAAGACTGCGATAAAGGAATACAATCTAAAGCACTGATTATGAGCTTGTGAGTTGAATTTGACAAGTATAACGATGACTAGTTTATTTTAAAAAGCAGGAAACTTTATCTAGTAAGAAAATTGAGCTAAAAACTAAATTTGTTGCTACTGTTACTAGAAAACGAGTATTTCTATGGCGACTCTAGAGGAGCATTTAGTTGATATTAAAGGCAATGGTGAGCCAAATACATCCATAACACACAAGTAAAACCAATCAACATTCTAAATAAGATAAGACTTTAATATACTTAAAATAGTTTTTAGCATAGTGCAATGTATCTTAAATTTATAATTAAGGTTGCGCCAAAGGGCGATATTAAATAAATGGAGAATATTAATATGACAGCATTTTTTTTCGATACTAATAGTGAATTGCTTTGGACCAAAGCAAAAGAATTGAATCTTACTAACATAATTAAGATGCCTTATACCGTTTGTGGAATCGAATATTTTTATGATTTGGGCGAAAGCTATGATGCAAAATGGTTTTTTGATCTAGTCAGGCAAGGGAATATGCCGATTACATCGGCACTTAATCCAGAAGACTACAAGACGTATTTTGAGCCATTTTTTAAAAACGGTGAGGACATATTTTATCTTAGCTTTTCAGCTGAGATGAGCGCCACCTTTAAATATATGGATTTGGCGGTTGAGGAGTTATCAAAAACTTATCCTAATGTTAAATTCATTCGATATGACTCAAAAGCAATAAGCATGGCAGCTGGTCTTCAAGTTTATGCAGCTGCAAAGGCATTTAATGAAGGGAAGAGCATAGATGAGATAATTGAGTTATTAAACGAGCTTGCCCCTAGAGTAAATGCTTACATAGTGGTTGATGACTTACAACATCTAAAAAGAGGCGGTAGGCTTTCAGGCGCACAAGCGTTCATAGCGGGAATATTAAAAATAAAGCCTATAGTTAAGTTGGTTGTAAATGGCACCTTAGCAGTTAAAGAAAAAGTTCCTGGCTTAAACAAGGCACTATTGTCTATAGCAACAGAAACAATAACAAAAGTAAAAGATCTCGATAAATATCCTATCGTTGTACTAGACGCTGATGCAAAAAATGAAGGAGATCGACTTCTAAATATGCTAAAGGAAGCATTGCCCAATGCTGAAATTTGGAGACAATCTGTAGGACCTGTTATAGGAGCGCATTGTGGTCCTGGTACGGTGGCTATTGTATTTGTAGGCTCTGAGCGTCCTGTATAAAACAAGTAGTCTCGAAAAACAATAAAAATAATAGCTTTGTAAATTTAGATGCATAGTTACTTAAAGTATAATGCTACACATTTATAATTTCAAATAATAGTTTGAAAAAAGATTACTCAGAAATTGTCCGCCCAAAGAAAACAGTTCCAGCTCGCATACCCAAATATGAAAAGCCGTATTTTTTATAAAAGCTTATCCCCTTTTCATTCCCTTTCCCAACAGCGAGATGTAGCCCTCTAACACCTAAATCAAAAAGTTTTTTCTCAAGCGTTCCGATTAACTGATGTCCTAGACCCTTTCGTTGTGCAATCGGCAAAATATTAATATGAAGATGAGCGGGATGTCTTATAAACCGTCTGTGATATCTAAGCTCGAGTCTTTTGCCAATCCAATCAATAATAGATATTTTAATGAGCTTTTTGAGAAAGTGTTTCCTATAGCTCTTTTCATATCTCTTGTAGTCGGGCGCACAAAACACATAACCTACAGCTACATCATTGTCATCTGCTATAACGAAGCAGGTGTCATCTGGAAATTCAAGATAGTAATCACAATATAAGCATAGCAGTCTGTTAACAATTTTTTTGTTTGTTATATCTGCGTTGCGAGCTGTTGACAAGCATATATTGCGACATGCAGACACATCATTTTTTGTCAATGGTCTAATTTTATAATTAACATTAACACTTTGATTGGTATTATTTTCAAGCTGATCCATTATTGCTCCTTGTAGTTTAGCCTTAAAAATTATTAAATGTAGTAAGCATTAATTTAACAAAGACTTTCTTGTAATTTCTATGATGAGCTCAAAAAAAGGGCTCAACATTTTTATTTATATTGAGTAAATTATATCACAGAATTTTGTTTTGAAAAACAAAATGGTAGAATGTAAAATGAATTGTCGCAGAAGATGTAGAATGTAAAATGAATTGTCGCAGAAAATTGAAAATTTTCAGACCGTCAAAGAACATAATTTTTGCTCGTATATTTCATAAGAATTGCAACCTTTGTGTATAAAACGCGGCATCGAA
>JAITQU010000216.1 GCA_031288735.1 Christensenellaceae bacterium | reverse complement strand
GGTCTAAATAAATTAAATCTACTGAGCAACTATTCATTCCGTTCATAATATATAGATTGTCATTTGTGTATAGTGTATTTGTCATTAAACCTCTGCAATTTTTGAGACTTTTAAGCTTTTAAACCTTAATAAAATTGTAGCTTATTTGCAGTCTTGTAGCTTTGTGTATCGGTTTTTGCATATTTCCTATCCTTATAAAGCACTCCGGCTCTTCCTGTTTTTTTAAAGGCTCTTTGGCATTGCTCATATACTGCAAAGCTTCTCTTGCTTTTCTAACTGTGTCATTGGTCTTCGACTATTTTTGCGTTGTCTGCTTGTTTTTTAAGTTATTTGTGTTTGAGTATATTGTTTGGTTTACAGACGATGTTTTTTGTTTTGGTATGGTGTTTTTAAATTTAGCAATGAACAATCTAATCACAAAGAACGATTTTCTTGAATTTTCTTTTTCCAGCTTGGATTATAAAACAATTATCTTTTTTTATTGATGAGTCAAAGTCAATCGTTGTTTTTTCTCCATCTATTCTTACAGCACCTTGTTCTATTAAACGCCGCGATTCGTTTTTGCTGGTCGTTAAGCCACTTTGGACGAGTAGTTCTGAAAGAGTAATTTTTGTGTTGTGTATTCTGTACTCTTCAATTATGTCCGGTAAATCTTTTTTTGCAAAAACTTTTTCAAATTCTTTTTCAGCTTTGGCTGACTCTTGTTTTCCATGAAATCTTTCCACAATTGTTTTGGCAAGATCAGATTTTGCTTTTTTAGGGTGTATTTTCTTTATTTCATTCAAGTCGACTTCTGTTAAAAGTTCATAATATTTGTACATCAGTTCATCAGAAATTGACATAATTTTTCCAAACATTTCTTTAGGCGTGTCGTTTAAGGCGATGTAATTATTGTAAGATTTTGACATTTTCCTAATTCCGTCAGTTCCTTCTAAAAGTGGCATAGTGATTATAACTTGAGGCTCTGCGATCCCAAAATCTCTTTGAATTTGACGACCTAAAAGCAAATTAAATTTTTGGTCATTACCGCCAAGTTCAACATCTGCTTTCAATGCGACAGAATCATAAGCTTGCAAAAGCGGATACAAAAACTCAACTATGCTTATAGGCTTATCTTCTCTATATCTCTTTTCAAAATCAGCACGCTCAAGCATTTGGGCAACTGTGCTTTTTGACGCGAGATTTAAAAGACCATTTATGCCTAATTCATTAAGCCATTTGCTGTTATAGGCAATTTCTGTTTTTTCTTTATCTAAAATTTTGAACACTTGTTCTGTGTAGGTGTTTATGTTTTTTTGGATTTGAATTTCAGACATTATTGGACGGGTTTCGTTTCGACCTGACGGATCTCCTATACGAGCAGTGAAATCACCTATTAGAAAAACCACTTTATGTCCTAAATCTTGAAATGTTTTAAGCTTGTTTATTATTACGGTATGTCCCAAATGCAAATCTGGTGCAGTTGGATCCACTCCAAGCTTGATTTTTAAAGGAGTTCCTTTGTCTAACTTTTTCTCAAGGTCTTTGACAGGGATTATTTCATTTGTGCCACGGTTTATTTTGTTTAAACTACTCATTTTAAGTTTACTGTTTGCTGGTATTATTGGTTTCTTCAAAAAATTTGCGAAAAAACAGAATCTGATAATCAATGGCGTTCTTCCAATATTCCATAGTATGTTCGCCAGGGTAAAGGAAAAAGTCATGAGAAATTCCGCTAATAGTTAGCTGTTTATGTAAAGCTTCATTCATTTCGTAAATCGGAAGACCTAAAAAATTATCGTTGTACCCTACATCAAAAATTATCGACAAATCCTTATCTTTCAATTTTGCGGTATCTACTATTTTTGTGATGTTGTAGTCGCCCCAAATTATTTTATCGTCGCCTAAAATTTTAGGTATTCCAAAACCTCTGCTCTGTTTTGCACTTCCAAAAATTGGAATATCAAAAGCTCCTGACATGCTTCCAGCTGCTCCAAAAACTCCTTTATTTTTGATGGCAACAAACAACGCTCCATATCCGCCCATGCTAAAACCAGTAATAGCTCGTCCTTTCCTGTTGTTTATAGTGTTATAATTTTTATCAATATATTTAACTAAATCTTTTGCAATAAAAGTTTCATATTTCGCTTTCGTATCAATAAGACTATCTAAATACCAGCTTTTTCCACCTCTGGGAATTACAAAAACAATACCATGTTTATCAGAAATTTCTGGTAGCTCAGGCTTTATGATAGGAAAAGACGTTTCCGTATCACCATATCCGTGAAGTAAATATATAGACGATGCTTTAGTAGATGTATCATTAGGACTTATAACAATAACAGGAATTTCTTTTTCCATAGACTCACTTCTAACCAAAACAAAATCAGTTTTTGCAGCCAAAATATTTTGAAAAACTGTGACCGTCAGAAACAACACTGCAATTATTTTTTTCATTTATGATTCTCCTTTTATAGACATTGTTTATTTATACAGACAAATTGGTTAGTACTTTTACAGTCTGTGTATCGAATTTTTTTGTTTGCTTTAACGCCACATCAATCGGTGTTGTGGAAAGTTGACCATCTTTAATGCCAACAAGTATATTGACTTTTCCCTTGTTGAAGCAATCCATGGCGATATGTCCAAATTTTGAAGCCAATATCCTTGTCCGGGCTGTTGGAGTCCCACCGCGTTGAATATAGCCTAGATTGCTTACCCGCACGTCAAAGCCAGTGAGTTTTGTTATGTCTTTTGCAAATTCAGCAGAAGAACCACAGCCTTCTGCAAAAGCTATTATCTCAGAAGTTTTTCCCCTGCTTTTTCCTTCTTTAAGTTCTTCAGCAATTTTTTTTATGTTTGGTTTCATTTCTGGAACTATTATGTATTCGCAACCTGCCGCAAGACCTACATCTACAGTTAAAAAGCCATGCTCCCTTCCCATAATTTCAACAACAAAAATTCTATCATGGCTTGCAGCTGTGTCCCTGATATTATCTATTGCTTTTACTGCTGTGTTTAAAGCGGTATCATATCCGATAGTTTCATCTGTTCCAAAAATATCATTATCTATAGAAGCTGGGATATTTACAACTTTTACTCCATGTTTTGATAAAGCATTTCCAGCTGCTAAAGAACCATCGCCACCAATTATTATTAAGCCAGAAATACAAAGCTCTTTTATTGTCTTTACAGCTCTATTTAACCCAGCAGCTGTTTTCGTTTCAGGACATCTTCCAGTGTGCAAAATTGTTCCACCAATGTTTATTATCCCACTCACCGAACGATGCGTAAGAGTTATAAAATCATCGTCTAAAAGTCCTTTAAAACCCCTGCGTACGCCTATCATTTCATACCCCAAACAAATACCTTGGCGCACTACAGCTCTGACTGCTGCATTCATTCCAGGTGCATCGCCACCAGACGTTATAACTCCAATTTTTTTTACAGACACTGCGCCTCCCTTCGTTAATACGCATAAAACTTAAAAAATTTTTAGCACACGCCACTAAAAACAAGTGCAATTGCAGATACAATATGTGTTAAACCCAAGCAATAAAACTTGTTTTATTCAATAGAAATTTCCACTTTTCTTTTTGCCTTATTTGTAGAAACGTTTTTGCTTGGCATTTCTACATCAAAAGCTTTGCTCTCAATTTTTCCAATTCCAATTCCATTGCTTGTCAAAGCAGAAATTGCAGCGAAGGTTCTCTGCCATGATAGTCTATCCCTACTAACGGCATTTTTTCCATTTAGTAATCCCTCGGCAGTTACCTTCTTTAAACTTTTTTTGTTAACTGATTTACATATGTTTTTTATTTTATCTAAAGCAGCTTTTGTAAGAACATAACTGTTTGCACTAACAAAATGTGATTCGCCCAAAACAAAATTGTTCTCTTGAGATTCTTCTTGTGCAGTTGGTGCAAAAACTTCATTGGGGTCATAGTAATCTGCATCTTTATATTCTTTTGGTTTAGATTTTGGCATTTTTTCTTTTCTTGCAGATTTAGTTTTTTTGTCAAAGTAATACTTTATTCCAACGTTAACCGCTGATCTATTGTAATCATCGCCAAAATAATATGCTCCATTCATAAAAAATCTAATATTTTCATCTATTGAAACTTGAACCCCGAGCTTTGGACCAACTGTTATGCCATTTTCTTTAAAACCTTTACTAATAAATGCTTCAACACCTGATATATCTGTTTTTTCAAAAAAAGCTTTTACTTCAGGCTCTGCTCCGTTAATAACTTTTTCTCCTTCAACGCCTAGACAAATATTTACTCTATCTTCTTTATTGTAGCGTAACCCTAATCCAAAACGTCCGGAAGTTCTTAAATAATTACCGTCTAAATATGTTAAGTTTAATGCTCCTAATCCATCTTCTGTGAAATTTTTATAGTAAGTATTTTGAACAAACAGCCCACCATAAGGTCCTAAAGCCAAATAACTTCCCAAAGGAACATTTAATTTTATTTCAATATCACCTGCTGCCAAGAAAGCATCTAACCAACCTCTACCAATATGAGATGGCACAAATACGTCTATGTTTCCTATGTTTGCTGCATTTTTCAAAGGATAATTTAAGTATCTGTATGTGTCATAACAGTCTTGACCGCCAAGTAAAGTAGTTTTTATCTCAAGAAATTTTGTGACAAAACCGCCGTACACGCCAGCACTAAAATTGTACCCAAAAATCTGACTCTGTTCTTGCCTTGCATCTATTGCTTTATACTGTCCAAAAACACCACCAATTAAATTCCCATGATAAGATTGCCAGTCTTTTCCAACCATAAAACCTGTAGAATTTGTTTGATATTCACCTATAGAGTTTCTATCTAAAATGTTATCGCGTTTTCGCTCATCACCATAATTTTGACCAGATAACATGCATTGAATCCAAATAGAACCATTGTTTTTTTCATCATTTCTATTATTTGTAATTTTATCGTAAATATACATGCGGCTAGCTTGAGAATATTGAGATCCTGCTCTTATGGCATTTGCTATGAGAAATCCAGAAGCGTATTCGAGTAAATTGCGAACTTCTTTTTCTCCATTGTCTTCATCATAATACAACCGCTGTCTGGCATTTTCTATAACTGAGATAATGTCGCTTGCACTACTCAGATTTCCGTTAGCCGACAATATTGATAAAGCATCAAGATTCTTGGCTACTTGCATTTGGTTGTATGATAAATTTGGCATATAACTGAAAGAACTTACAGATACATACTCTACATCTAAAAGCAATAAAACTTTGTTCTTATCAGAAGTTAAATAATTCGCATCTGTCCATGTGTAAACTATTTTCATGTCACTTGTATTATTGGACAATATTTCGTCATTTACCTGAACCTCTGAAAATGTGCCACCACTATCTGTGCTTGACTCTACTCCTGTAAACGTACCAGTGCTACCATTAGGACTACTTATGATGAGCTCGTAAACGCCTGTATACTTACCGGTTCCAAGGAACAATTTTAAATTTCCGTTAAGAGCAACTTTATTTGTAGCTATTATTTGGTCGTTTTTCATAGGTTCTTTTTCATCATTTGGGTTATTTTTGGAGTAAACTGACATATACAGGTTTGAACCGGCTTTTTGAGTGTAGTTTGTGGTTCTAATTCCAACTGAAGAAGCAAAGTGAGTATAACCTTCCGATAAGTGCAAATCACCTGCATTTAAATTTAAATCACCATAAATAACACTGCTGTTACCTAATACCAGTGATCCAACACCATTTTTGTTGACAGTACTATAAGTGCTATTAACATCATCCCAACTATCTATGCCACCTTTAAGCACAATGGACTCACCTCTGCCAGTATTGAGATTAAGTGTAGCGTTTGCAGCAAGGTAAATGTCATTGCCATGTATGCTACCCGCACTTGCTTTGTAATTAAAATGCGTATTGTTTTCAAATAGTGCAGATCCGTTAACAGTCACAGTAGAATTGTCTATATATATTGCCCCGCCTTGTCCACCACTTGCCGCATTACTTGTAAATTTAATATTGGAACCACTAAAAGTCATGCTTGAGCTATTAACTACATAGATTGCACCGCCACCATCGCCATCGTTTGCTTTATAAGAAACGTTTCCAGTAAAATTAACTGTTGAATTTTTTACTTCCATTGTTCCGCCATTTAAGTAAATTGCTCCTCCAGAACCAGTCGAAATGTTACTTTCGAACGCAACAATTGAATTATCAAAAGTAGCTGTTCCAGTATTTAAAATAGCACCACCACTATTCTTTGACGTGTTATTTGCAAAATTGGCAGTTGAATTTTCTATTTTCATTGTTTTGTTATCTAGGTAAATTGCTCCGCCGGAAACATCCGCGGTATTGTTGATAAAATTTAGTGTTGAATTGCTAAAAGTAGACGACCCAGCATTTAAGATAGCCCCGCCATTTACATTTGCAATGTTATTTATAAAATATAATTGCGAACCAATAACTTGCAGGTCAGAAGCATCTAACCAAATTGCTCCGCCTAAATTAGCTGTGTTGTTTAAGAAAGTAGCAGAGGAAGTGTTTGTAAAAAATATATTGCTTCTATCAGCAGCTATTGCTCCGCCTGCTCCATTTGAATTATTGTTTCCGGTGTGAACAGCAACATTATCACTAAATAACGATACTCCTTTTAA
>JAITQU010000183.1 GCA_031288735.1 Christensenellaceae bacterium | reverse complement strand
AAGATTTAACAATGGACTTAAGAAAAGTTATCTCTGAAATTCCTACAAGTACTATGTGCTCAATCACGCAAAGAGACTGGATAATGGAATGTCATAAACTAAAAGAAAAATAGTATTATTTGCGAGGTAAAATTCGCTTGCGTGTCGCGGTGGAAAAAAGACCAAATCATAACGTTAGAACTTTCGCCGTTCGGTACGCCGCTTGTATATCCATACATTTATCCGTATGTTTACGGCGGACAAAATAACGTCGCTGTCGAAATAAAGAACACGGGCAACCTGCCTACGCATTGCAAGTCAAAATAGATGCGAAACGGACACGCCGTTTTTTAGAGTTAATCAAAACGGCGAAATCGTCGAGCAAGAAAACACAACGCTTACATTTGCGAAAACAGCCACCTAATAGTGTGAAGCGATCCCACGCCAAGAGGCGAGCCTCTACACGTACAGAGTGGCGGAGCGTTTCAGTAAAGGACGTATATTATTTAGTCGAGTGCGACTATGCTTACAGCAACTTCATAACAATTCCAAGCGACGTGTCGATGTTTTTATTCACGGCGAGAAACAGCGGGTTCGGGCGTGTAACGCTTTCTTATTGCGATCGAAAGATTTAAGATAGTAGCCTTATTACAAAAAACTACGTCCCGTCGCGCAGGATATCGAGATAGTCGGCGTAGGAAAACGCGCGGTTTCGGCGGTTGCCCGCAGTCTGCGCGAGAATGTTAAGGTCGCACAGCCGCATTATTGCGGAGCTCGCAGCATTGTAACTTAGCCCGAGCGCGTCGGCGGTTTTGCCGATTTCGATAATCGGGTTTTCTTCCAAATAGGACATCAGCTGCGAGAGTGTAGCGGAAACTCTGCCCAAACCGTTTATCGCTGCGAAATTTTTCTCATGCAAGGCGGACAGCTTGTCGATTGCGCAAACCGCATCCTCGGCGGACTCGAAAACGGCTTGTAAAAAGAACTTCACCCATTGCTCAAAATTGCCCGTGCGACGAACCTCGCCCATTCGGTCGTAGTATTCGATGCGGTTCTTTTTGAGAAAGTACGAGATATACAGCGCGGGCGAGTGCAGGACGCTTTTTTGCATAAGGAAAAGCGTAATCAAAAGCCGACCGACGCGCCCGTTGCCGTCGAGAAACGGGTGAATCGTCTCGAACTGATAATGGATAAGCGCGGCGCTGATAAGCGGATCAAGCCCGTCCTCGGCGTTTAGATACTTTTCGAGTTCCGAAACCGCGTCCTGCATATCGACGGGCTCGGGCGGAATAAAGCGGGCGTTTCTAAGCGTGGAACCCGCGCCGCCTATCCAGTTTTGCGTACGTCGGAATTCGCCCGGGTCTTTTTCGCCGCCACGAACGCCCGACATAAGCACGGCGTGGGTTTCGCGGATTAGGCGGTTGCAAAGCGGTAGTTCGCCGCGCCTTTTAACCGCGAATTCGGTCGCTTTTATATAGTTGATAACGTCTGTGACGTTGCGGTTGGCGTTCGCTTCCGCGGCGGGGTCGAGCACGTCCTCGAGCGTAGCCTGCGTGCCCTCGATTTGCGAGGACATGAGTGCTTCCTTGCGGATATACATCGACACGAAAAGGTTAACGCTCGGGATTCGCGACGAAATGCCGTCTAGAACGGCAAGTCGCGTGTTCGCTTTCACGAGCAATTCCACCCCTTCGCCGTCGAGTTCGAGCGGCGGAGCGGGCGGCAGGGGGTTCGGTACGAACGACCGATAGGCGAGCTCGCCCGAAAGATTTGTTTTGTACCGACCTGCTCTATTTTGCATTGAGATACCTCCGTAAAATTAGGGTTAAACCTAATTAACGCTTATTATTATACACCTATTATTTCAGTTTATCAACAGTTATTGAAATAACAGCGGCAAAAACTTTGTCGTAATTTCAATTATAAAGGCGAAAGAGAAATAACGTAGCTTGAAAAAAACAAACTGTTTCATATAAGGAGGGCAAACTCAATGGAAAATGTAGAATGTAAAATAAATTGTCGCAGATAATTGCTTCATATTTTACTTTAATAAAGGCAATATTAAAGCTCTCGCAATAGCATCCGCAAGCGAAGTTTTCCCATTTCCTGGGGGACCTCACCCAAAAAACTTTGTTTCTAGGTTCTAGTCCATAAGAGAAGCAACTCCGATCTCATTTGTTCTTTAATCAATGCATTACAATTATACGATTATCGGAGGTAACATAAGCTTTTGTAATTTTTTCTCTGGTATTCTTGCAAAAACAATGCTTCGCCATTGCTATTTCGTGTCAGTAGAGAGGCAACATCTTTAGAAAAATTTCTCGTTGCAGTTGGTGCATCTCTTCAATTTAATTTTTTAAAACGCCATGCTGATTTGCTCGCTCTTTAGCGCAAAGGCTTCCGCAGATTTTCGGAAGTTAATGCTGTCGTTATTTAGACCATACCTTATGGCATCGCATATTAAATCTCTATGGACATCTTGCTCCATTTGAATAAGTACTTATTTGAGTTATTCAATCTCTCTATATTTTTAAAGATTCTTTTAATAATTTATCGTAAGACACCTTGTTTGGTTTTTCCATTTTTCAACCGTTAATTGTAAGAAATTGAGTTAAGACTTGTCTATTTCAATTTTATCAAGCTTTTTTGACATCTTTATAAACATGAAATTTTTGTTAACCTTCCATTAAAAAAACATTATTTTTTAGTGCTTCTATATTTTTTATAAAGAAATATGCTCTACAAAATGTAGTGAAATTTAGAGAAAGTATTATGTAGTAATACATTTAAAGAAAGTTACCACTGTCGATGTTTTTTAATTTAGCTTTGTTTTTAGAAGCTTTGTTACTGTCGTAATTATAGCAATTTTACCATGCTGGTATGTAAGTCCGCCCTGCATGTAGGCAATGAAAGGCTCTCTAATAGGTGCATCAGAGCTCAGCTCAATTGACCCACCCTGTATAAACGTTCCAGCTGCCATTATAACCTGATCATTATATCCTGGCATATCCCATGGATCAGCTCTTACATAACTATCTACAGGAGATACATATTGGATTTCTCTAATAAAATCAATTAATTCAGTTTTGTTATCAAACTTAATTGCTCTAATAATATCATGTGGCATGATAAGAGGTTCAGGGCTTACATCGTAACCTAATGATTTATATGATATACCAGCAAGTATACTAGTTTTGATCGCATTTTCTACAACTGATGGTGCTAAAAAGATCCCTTGATAAAATGGTTGGTAGGAGGCATTATATGATCCTATTTCAGTGCCTATAGAAGGCGCAGTGAGCCGATTAGAAATTAGGTTTATAAATTTTTCCTTTCCAACAATGTATCCGCCTGTAGGAGCTAAACCACCGCCAGGATTTTTAATTAAGGAACCCACTACCACATCTGCGTCAATTTCACACGGTTCTATAATTTCAGTAAATTCTCCATAACAGTTATCAACAAATATTATTATATTTTGGTTTATAGCTCGGATTTTTAATACTACATCTTTTATCTCATCTATTGATAAAGCATTTCTCCACGAATATCCCCTTGAGCGAGTTAAAAATATTAATTTACACTTATTATTATCTAAATAACTTTTTAAAGATATTAAGTCAATTTTCCCATCATTGTTTAACTCTAATTTATTATATCTTACACCAAAATCTTTTAGCGAACCTATATTTTCGCCAGAAATTACATTAAGTAGCGTGTCATAAGGATCCCCTGTTAAGGATAAAAAATTATCACCAGGTCTTAATAAGCCAAATAAAGCGATTGTTAAAGCATGTGTTCCGCTAGCAATTATAGGAGAGACAATTGCTTTCTCACCACCAAATATACTAGCAAATATTTTTCCAAGTGTTTCTCTACTACTATCGTCATAGCCGTAACCTGTGGAAGGACAAAAATGTCTAGTAGATACTTTATGCAGTCTAAATGCATCTATAACTTTTTTTTGGTTAAATAAAGAAATGTCTTCCATTTTTTTAAACAGAGGCTCAGCTAATTCTTCAGCTTTTTTTACAATAAATTTCGCTTTATCTAACATAAATACCCAGAGCTCTTAACTTATGTAAAGTTTAATAATATTTTCAAATCTATCATATCGCAAGTGACGACTTTTTATATTATTATAATTTTTAATTTCAAATATTTAACTAAATTTTCGAGTAGCATTTTCGAAAATATTAGCAATGCATGAATCTAATTCATTAATTTGAATGCTTTTTACGTTTTCATACTGATGCTTAAACCAAGTTTCTTGACGCTTAGCGTAGTGCTTTGTGTTAATTTTAATTAGCTCTATAACTGAATTAAGATTAGCATTTTCATTAAAATATCCTTTCCATTCCTTATATCCTATGCCCTGCATAGACTGCGTATCAAAGTGCACTCCGCTATTTAGTAAGTTTTCTACTTCATTACAAAGCCCATCTTCTATCATTTTATCTACGCGGCTGTCAATTTTGTTGTTTCTTTCATCTCTATTTGGAGAACATAAAACATACATATCATAATCTCTAATCTTTTTCCTTTGTGGATTTTGCTTTGAAAATTGTATCCCTGTCGATTTTGTTATCTCTAAGGCACGTATTATTCGCCTTGTATTATTAATACTAATCTTTTCTGCAGACTCAGGATCGAGAGCCTTTAGCTCAAAAAATAGCGGTTCAATTCCATCAGTCAATAATTTTTTTTCTAGCTCTGCTCTCAAATCATAATTTAAAACATTAAAACCATAACTAAATTCATAAATAAGTGAGCTTATATAAAACCCAGTACCGCCTACGACTATCGGAATTTTATTCTTTTCGATTAAATTAGTTATTATATTTTCAGCAGTATTACGATAGTCAAAAACACTAAAGTTATCTTTAGGGTAAACAATATCAATACAGTTTTGTTTAACCCCAAGCGTTTCATCCTTTACCTTGGCAGTGCCAATATCCATTCCATAATAAACCTGCATCGAATCTGCAGAGATTAATTCAGAATTTAATAGCTTGGCTAATTTCGCCGCAAAATCTGTCTTTCCTGATGCCGTTGCACCGCCTATGATTATCACACCCTTCTCCGAAACAACTTTTCGATTTCATTTTTGTCCATAACTATATATGTAGGTCTACCATGCGGGCAATTTAGTGGAATGTTTTTTGAAATAAATTTTGATACTAATAGCTGTAGCTGATTTGATGAAAGTGGTGTTGCGCCTTTAATAGCAGCCTTGCAAGCAGATCCTGCTAAAAGGTCTTTAGAAAGTTCACTAGTAGTAAGCTGCTTTCCTTTGAATTGAGTTAATATTTCAGAAATGAAGGTATCTAATGAAATTGTGTTTAAAGGGCTCGGAACACCATCTATTTTTATTTTGTTATTTCCAAACTCGGATATATCAAATCCTATTGAAAGTAAGTGTGGAATTTGTTCACTTATTCTTTCAATATCAATAGGTGTCCCTTCATATATATATGGTAAAATTAATGGCTGTGTTATTGGAGTGTGACTATCTATCTGCTTTACTAACTGGTCATATAGCATTCTCTCATGTGTAGCATGTTGGTCAATCATGTACATTTTACTATCAGATTCTATAATTAGATACGTGTTAAATAACTGCCCTACAATAGTGTAAGATGGAGTGTCATCTATTACTTCGACTAAATCTTGCCCTGAATGATAAAAGGTATCGGTTATTTCAACTTGAGGCTGACCCGTGTGCGGTGTCTCAAAAGCAATATCATAATCCATGTTCGGTTGACCAGAATGAACATCAGCAAGAACTGACGTTAGATCTGATTGGACAATAATGCGAGAACAATCATTTGGTAAATTATCCGAATCTATAAAATAATTTTTTGAATTATTATCCATATTAATACTTTTTGTATCTCCTATATTTTGATTATTTATATTTAAATTATTTTCACCATTAACATGCGTATATTTATTAGTCTTAATATTTTCTAAATCCCTAAATAAGCCTAAATTTGGGTTATTAAAAACTGATGAATTAGTAAATTTTTGAGTATTTCCTTTTATTATAGCACTTTGAGATTTATTATTATGTGTATTAGTCATAGATTGATCAAGGTTTTCATCGTAAGAAGATCCTTCGCTACGCATCTTTGAAGGGAAAATACTTGTCTGCTTATCGTCGTAAGAATCTAATGTAAGTTTTATTGTATGATAGACTGCTGAGTAAACTTTATTTGGATCTTGAAATCTTACTTCCCTTTTATTTGGATGAACATTGCTATCAACATCTTCAAATGGTAGTACAATATTGAGAACAAACACAGGATAATTCTTTTTCATTAATCTCTCTGCATATGCGTTTTGAACAGATGCAGATATTCTTGAATCACTAATTAGCCTTCCATTTACAATTATCGATTGAAAGCTTCTATTAAACTTAGTAAATCTAGGAGTACCAATATAACCAGATATACGAAGTTTATCATACTCTACGGGAATGGTTTCTAGCATGTTAGAAAAATTTTCTTCACCATAAATAGCTGAGATTGAATCCGTTAATCCAGCTCCACTTGATGAATATACCAATCTCTTATCAGCGTAAAATTTAAATCCAACATAAGGATTAGCTAATACTAGCTGTGTTATTAATGTCGAAATATTAGCAGCCTCATATTGTGGTTTTTTTAGAAATTTGAAACGTGCGGGGAGGTTATGAAATAAGTTTAATACTCTTACTGTAGTGCCAGGCAAAGACGCACAATCTTCAATTCTAACCTTGCCAGAAATGATAACTAATTTACAACCATATTGATCACTAGAAAACTTAGTAACTATTTCAAAATCACTAACTGATGAAATACTTGCAAGTGCCTCTCCCCTAAAACCTAATGTTGATATGGAATTTAAGTCATCAATGTTTTCTAGTTTTGCAGTTGCATGTGGTAAAATTGTCTTATGTAATTCAGTTTTCGGAATTCCTAAACCGTTGTCTGTTACTTCTATGAACGAAATACCACCGTTTTCAATTTTTACAGTTATCATCGTTGCGCCAGCATCAATACTGTTTTCTACAAGCTCTTTCACAACCGATGCAGGATTTTCAATCACTTCACCTGCAGAAATTAAATTATATACGGAACTATCTAATATGTTAATTTTCATTATTGCCTCGTGTTTGTTTTTTGAAATTAATTTTTTTAGCTTTAGCTTTTAATTCCATAAGAAGGGTAATTGCCTGAATTGGTGTATAATTATCAAGATCTACAAAGTTTATAATATCTAATAATTCACCTATAGATTCATTAAAAATCTCTGGCATTTCATCTTCTTTTTTAGTTTGACTATCTTTTTCAAAATCTTTTATATTTCTGCCTATCGCATGCGTTTCATCAAGTGATGACATTATTTCCTTTGACCGCTCTATAACTTTTTTATTAATCCCAGCTATTGATGCCACTTCAATGCCAAAGCTTCGCCCTGTACTTCCTCTGGCAATTTTATAAAGAAAGGTTATTTTGTCTTCGCATTCTCTAATTAACACATGATAATTCTTAATACCTTGAAATAAACTCTCAAGCTCACTTAATTCATGGTAGTGTGTTGCAAATAAGGTTCTAGCTTTTATCTTAACTGAAATATATTCAGCGCATGCAAAAGCAATTGCAAGCCCATCAAGTGTTGACGTGCCCCTTCCAATCTCGTCTAGAATTAATAAGCTATTTTCTGTAGCATTATTTAAAATATTAGCAAGCTCAGTCATTTCAATCATGAATGTGCTCTGCCCATATGCCAGATTATCACTAGCTCCTATTCTTGTAAAGATACGATCAGTTAAGGCAATATCAGCTGACTTAGCAGGTACAAAGCTACCTATGTGAGCTAATAGAACTATTATTGCGCTTTGACGCATGTAGGTACTTTTCCCTGCCATGTTAGGCCCAGTGATAATTAGTGTCTTAGAATCATTATCAATTACCGTGTCGTTTGGAACGAAAATATTACCCATATTAAGTGTTTCTACAACGGGGTGTCTACCTTCCTTAATGTTAATTACTTTAACCTTATCAGAAATATTGGGCTTACAATATGAATGCTTAATAGCACACATCGCAAATGAATATATAACATCCAGTTCAGATATTGCTTTAGCATTAAGCAGTAGTGTTTCAATGACATCAGCAATCTTTGATTTTATCTCATTATACAATGTTTCTTCAAGTCTAATCGCTTTTTCTTCAGCACCTAATATTCGCTCTTCTATTATCTTTAATTCTTGAGAAGTGTACCTTTCACCACCCACTAATGTCTGTTTTCTTATATAGCGATCTGGTACCTTAGATGTAAATGATGAGCTTACTTCAACATAATAGCCAAACACTTTGTTAAATCCTATCTTAAGTGTTCTTATTCCTGTTGACTCTCGCTCTTTTAGCTCGAAATCAGAAAGCCAGGTTTTTCCTTCGCTTTGACTATTCCTATATTCGTCAAGCTGTGCATTATAACCAGCCTTTATAATACCACCATCCTTTATGGTTGTCGGCGGGGAGTCGACAATAGCACTATCAATTAATGATATTATATTAGGCAATGGATTTAGCATATCTGAAAGCTTACATAAATATTCTGATGATGCCATCTTAGTGATACAGCCTTTAATCGGTAGTAGCTGATTTAGTGACACCATGATTGATCTGACATCTCTAGGATTAATATTAGAGCAAGCTACTTTTCCACTAAGCCTTTCTATGTCACGAATATTACTTAAGTATTCTCCAATTTGTTTTCGCATTATTGATGATGCTTTTAGATCATCTACAGCACTTAGTCGATAGTTAATATCAAGAGAATCTCTAAGTGGCTCACATAACCATTTTCTTAAAAGTCTCTCACCCATGTTTGTTTTAGTAAGGTTGATTACATCAAATAAGCTACCTTTTAAACTTCTTTCAGAGATTGTCTCAAGTAACTCAAGATTGCGTCTCGTGGCATTGTCTAAAAACATACATTTGTCTGTATCAATAATGTTTGGAGCTAGCACATGTGAAAGTGTGCGTTTTTGCGTCTCTTCAATATATTTTAGTAGCCCACCTAGTGCTGATATCACACACGGACAATTTTCAATCCCTAATGCTTGAAGGTTTATAATGTTATAAAAACGAAGAATTGTGCGCTTTGCGTTTTCGGTAGCAAATGAAAAATCATAATATGCATACGGCTTAGTTAAGTTTCCAGCTTTAACAGAGCTTAAGGTATTTAGATAGTCAGTAGTAGGGGTTGGTGCTATTAATTCACTAGGATGCGTTGACATGAGATATTCTTCTAAGCACTCTCTAGCGTTACCCTTTAGCTCTAATACATTTAACTCTCCAGTAGAAATATCAATCCACGAAAGCCCCGCATTGTTGTTTTTTATATAAACAGCGCAAAGATAATTATTTGTTCCACCATCTAACAATTCGTTTTCGATAATAGTTCCAGGCGTTACAACCCTAACTACATCTCTTTTAACCATCCCTTTCTGATCTTGTGGTAGTGATAATTGCTCACAAATTGCAACCTTTTTACCAAGCTTCATAAGCTTAGATATGTATGTATCAACTGAGTGATGTGGTACTCCACACATCGGAGCGCGATCAGTGAGTCCACAGTCACGCCCTGTTAGTGTTAGATCTAATAATTTTGAAACTTCCTTTGCATCATCGAAAAACATTTCATAAAAATCACCAAGACGGTAAAAAACGTAAGCATCAGGATTTTGCTTCTTTATGCTAATATAATGCTCCATCATTGGAGACAACTTATTCTCTGCCGTTTTCAATATGCCCCCATAATGCTGATGCTTTTACTTTATCAACATGAATGTTCAAGAAATCCCCGATTTTACTTTCTCCACATTTGAAATTTACAAGTCTTCCATTGCTAGTTTTTCCACAAGCTAAGTCATTATCCTTAACGCCTTCTACGAGTATTTCATAGGTCTTGTTTAAATATTCATAACTTTTTTCTTGTGATATTTGGTTTTGGAGTTCAATTAGCTTTGTTATTCGCTCTTTTTTAATGTTAGCTGGAATTTGTAGCATTTTTTGAGCAACTGTCCCAGTTCTAGGTGAATAAACAAACGTAAATGCATTTGTAAATCGAACTGCTTTGACTAGTTCTAACGTTTCAAAAAAATCTTCATCAGATTCAGTCGGAAAGCCTACCATTATATCAGATGTAATGCCACAATCAGGTATTTTATTCCTTATCATACTGATCAAATCTAGATATTTCTCTCTAGTATATTGTCTACCCATTGCTTTTAAAACATTATTGCTACCAGCCTGAACAGGCAAATGTATAAAATTACAGATGCTTTTATGTGCTGTCATAATATCAACAATTTCTGATGAGAAATCCTTTGGGTGCGATGTCATAAATCTCAATCGAAACTTGAATGATAATGCGCCAATAGCATCTAGTAATTTTGCAAAATTCCAGTTATCAGAAAAATAACTATTAACATTTTGTCCTAAAAGAGTTATTTCTTTGTATCCTTCATCTAATAATCTTTTTACTTCATCTAATATTGATTGAGGACTTCGACTACGTTCCCGTCCTCTAACAAATGGTACTATACAATAGGTGCAATAATTATTACATCCATACATTATATTAACCCAGGCATTGGGATAAGATGTACGAAGTTCATAAAAATCATTAACTATCTCTGTGCTACTATCTGTTATCTCATATATTTTTTTTCGATTTTTTAAATAAAATGAAGAGATTTCTTTAATCTTTTCGCCCAATAAATGGACATTGGAGGTTCCTAAAACAATATCAATGAAAGGAAACTTGCTTTTCAAGGTATCTGACATACCAGTTTGTTGTGTCATGCAACCTACAACACAAACTATTAATAATTCGTTTAACCTTTTAAGTCCTTTAACATCTCCGATTTTTGCATATATTTTTTTTTCTGCACTGTCACGAATACAGCAAGTGTTAAAAACAATCACATCGGCAAAATTGATATCATCTGTAGCAACATAACCTAAAGAAACTAGAGTCCCCGCAATTTTTTCGGACTCGTGTACATTCATTTGACATCCAAAGGTATGTATAAAATATTTATTCATCAACAACATTATATATTAAATATGCTAAATTTTCAACTTAAAAACAATCGATGAGACTATTAAAACTAGTTCATCGTTACTGTTCACACCCCATATGAAAAAAGGCAATGTTTTAATAACATCGCCGAGTTGGATATGTTTGCATTCCAAAGTATAAAGATTAGCGATCAAAGATCTCAGCAATACTCGTGA
>JAITQU010000162.1 GCA_031288735.1 Christensenellaceae bacterium | reverse complement strand
CTTATGTCCCTTGAGACATCCCTTTTGTGTACATCGACAATACGCGCGTCTCTAAAGCTTCATCTATGCTGGTTTGATACTTAGATATTATTTTAGGCTCAAACACCCCTAGTCGATCCATCGGTATATCTAACTCTACCTCTCCCGTTCTTGTCTTCAGCGTCTTCCTCTATATCCGTTACGGCTGTTCTGTCCTGTCTTTTCCTGGTATTGGTATTTCTTGTAGTCAAGCTCTTTTTCTTGCTCGACTTCAAGTATTCCCTCCAGAGCTTGCTTCATCAACATAGCTGTTAATTGATATATTCCATCTATAGTTTTTATTCCACTTGCCTGTGGCAACTGGACTATTAACAACACTGTTTCTCTCATTAACTCATCTTTTTTTGTTAGTTTTTTCATTTTGGCGTCCTCCTAATTTGTGTTTTTATTATACCTCCTCCTCTATTTACACAAATTAATATACACTCCCAGACTATTGTAACAATTATCGAAATACTTTGGACTAAACGGTGAATTAAAGTTTTAAATTTATCTAGCTTTAGCCGAATAAGAACTTTTTAATTCATACATGATCTCTAGCTTCAATTATTATTTTTAAAAATACTGTGCATGTGGCGCTAAAACATTTTGCGCAGTCTCTTTTGAAGATTATTTTGAAAGTGCATCGACCCTGAATACGAGTGCAAAAACACTGTTTATTGATAGAATGAGGATTAATCATCACCAGCCCCAATTAGTTCGAGTTTGGTTTTTGGTGGGATTGGTTTACTATCACCATGCTTTACTAGCATCATGAAAACGATGGCAACGCATACACATACTGGTGCATACAAGAATAAAAACTTATTTCCCAATTCATCCATGAACAAGCCAGCTACAAAAGGAGTAATTGCCTGCGCACTCATTGTGGCAGTATAGTACAAGCCAGTGTATTTCCCTATAGAGCCCTTAGTAGATAACTCAACGACCATGGGGAATGTGTTTACATTAGCAATAATAAGACCAAAACCAGCCAGTAGGTAAAACATTGTAAAGAAAACCGCAGCGGTTGAATTTGGATTGGATGCGAAAAAGAAGATTAAAACAAAAGAAATAATGGATAATATGAAACCTAAAACAATCGATTTCCGTCTTCCTATTTTTACTGCTAAGAAGCCAACAGGAATAAATGCAATTGCGGAAATGCCCATAGATATTCCGTTTACTAATCCACCTAAACCTGGATCTAAATTTAGAGTAGTAGTGATATAAATAGAAAGATTTGTCGTAACTGCATTATAGCCCATAAACCACATGAATATGGATGCTAATATAAAAATAAAAGATTTTAAACGAGCTTTTTTAATATCATCATTTAGTAACAATGGCAGTGGTTCATCAGTTTTAGTGTCCTCAGTAATGTCCTCATCGACAATCCCATATTCAGCACAAATCGCCTCGCATTCTGCTAACATTTTTCGTTCATTAACAAGTTTAAGGAATGCTAGTAAAAGGAGTAGCATTGAAATAGCAACTAGGATAAAAACCAATATGTAGGCAGACGGATTAAACCGCAATACAATGGTGTAAATAATAAATGCAATTGCACCACCTGCACCACCAACCAGATTGATCATAGCATTTGCCTGACTTCGCAAAGGTTTAGGCGTGACATCGGGCATTAGTGCAACTGCGGGACTTCTAAATGTTGCCATTGCAACAAGAACAAAAAACAGAATGGACATATAAATGGCAATGGTAGCAGGATTATTTTTTGTTATTTTCTCCTGGATTTCATCGCTTGCATAATTGTCTAAGCCAGATGAAACGAATTTTTTGTAATCAGAAGTCAGGCTACCATCCTGCGCTCTTCCATTCAAAGCAATTTCTAAATATTGTTCTTCTGTATCAATGTTGTTTGTTTTGAGGTATGAATGGTCGCAATAGTCAGAATTCTCATACCCTTTTTTGAAAAGCATGGAGTATAGGTCGTGGGCCGAATAAGTAGTATTGTTTGTATCAGTGTAGGAGTAATCTACGCTAGAGGTGTTGGTAATTTCACTACGTAAGGCCATTGCTTCATTTAACTGTTTGTTTGACGAGATTGGGACAAAAACCATTAGGAAAACAGCTAGAATAGTACCACAGAAAATGAATGGGGTTCTTTTACCAAATTTTGTTTTAGTTTTGTCTGAGATTCTCCCGAAAAGCGGTAGCATAAATAATGAAAGGAGATTATCTAATCCCATTATTAGTCCACGCCAGCTATTACTAAGACCGAAAGTGTTTTCTAGAAGCAGGGGAACAACATAATCGTATGCCGTCCAAAAAATCATGATTATAGAAAATGCTAAACCAACTTTAATTGTTTTTTTGTAGTCAAGTTTCATGTTTTAAAGACCTCACATAAAATATAAAGGATAAACAAAGTAAGACATGCATTTTATATCAAAAGAAAATAAACAATTGTTACGTTCGATGATCGTGTATCAAAGAATACTGCAAAAAATTGAGTTACGCTTTTCTAGTGAAGATTGAACATATGTGCCAAATTTTTTTGAAGAATAAATTCGATATGAATTAACTACTCTAGTATTTAATATATCCTAAAAATCATTATTAGCAGATATGTTCTAACAAAACAAAGTTATCAAACACTGCTCAAGAAGCATCGGATATATCTTCTTCATATAAAAATTATATCACAAAAAATCGAATAAATACAAAAATATAAAAAAATCAAACAAGATTGATAAATGAACAAATGTTACGGTTCACACACCAACTAAATTAATTGTTAATGTTGATAAATTCAAGACGCATTTCTTAAATTGCTATTTAAAAGTGCCTTTTCTACATTAGAATCGTTTATAGCTGTGTCTTTTCCCGTTAAAGTGCTGACCTTTTTTAAATATCATGCAAATGATGTACAGTGACCATGTTTTTCCATATGGGGTGTGAACAGTAACGAACAAATTAAAAGACATAAAACCTCATTGAATAACGAGCACTTTAGGCAAAGCAATGCACTATAAACTATAATTAAAACGAAGCTTGAGGCCTTTTTGAATGATTTTTGCATCATGTTATGGGGGGACTCAAGGAAATAAAGTGCTTGCAATTGCAGGTGGTAAGTGATATATAATCCCATCTTTGACAGTTAAAAATTCAATTTTCCTGAGGTTCATTGACTAAAATTCGTTAGGCAACCTCTAAAAACACTGTTATTTTGTGGCAATTTGAAAAACGCGGGAGTGTATATTAATTTGTGTAAATAGGGGAGGAGGAGGTATAATATAAACACAAATCTGGTATTGAGACTGCGCAAAATGTTTTAGATGCACATGCACAGTATTTTTGAAAATAATAATTGAAGCTAGAGATCATGTATGAATTAAAAAGTTCTTATTCGACTAAAGCTAGATAAATTTAA
>JAITQU010000121.1 GCA_031288735.1 Christensenellaceae bacterium | reverse complement strand
CACTCTGTGGAACACGTAATTTATTCCAAAATGTCTGTACCACTCTGTTATAATCGTCGAAACTTTTTCGCGTTCTTGCATATTCATAATGGCATTTATTGTAAAGCATGCTCCGGCGAAAGTCAATCTGATGCTGCACATAACTGGGAAACTCGATAATGGTTACCATAACATGCAAAGTGTCTTCTTCTTTATTGATCATTTGTGCGATTTTCTAATGTTTGACACGGAAAGAAGCTTCGACGAACAGGCAGTAGACAGTGATAATTCCGTTTACCACGCGTATTCTTTCTTGAAGGACAGGTATAGATCGGAAATTCCATTAGTTAATCTTACGAAAAACATCCCAGTGAGTGCAGGGCTTGGCGGAGGCTCTTCAGACGCCGCCTGTTTCCTCTACACCGTTCTTCACGACGTATGGTCGATCAGCATAAATGAGATTATTGACATAGCAAAGGATTCGCATGCTCTCGGAATGGATGTCCCAGTATTCATGCATAAATTGATATATCGCAGTAATCTCTTTTTTTTGGATAACGGGGTTGGAAAGTTTAGCGAAATACTTATGTTGCCGGAAATGGAGCCTATTTTTATACTGATCGTTAATGACGGAAAAACGAAATTGAATACAAAATCGGTATTTAATCGTTTTGTCAACGAAGAAACAAAGCACATGCCAACACTTGACATGATGTACATTATCGATAATTTGCAGCATTGCCAAAATTCATTACAGGAAACGGCAATAAAGATGAAGCCATGCATAGAAGGAATCTTGAATGATATAGATTCGTCAGGAGCAATATTTTCGCGTATTTCTGGATCAGGTAGTTCCTGCTTTGGCGTATACGATAGTATGCAGTCGCTTGCAACGGCAGAATACATTTTAAAAGGACGGTATCCGATAGTCGTAAGCAATTGCATTCATCATTCTACTTAACAAAAATACAACACTTCTACATCTCTAATAGTTAGCAAAAAGATACAATTTATATAAAATTTTATGGATAAAAAAAATGCTGCCCCCGATTAAAGTATACCATAAATCCAGTTAAAAAATAGTTAACGCCAAGGTAAAAAATTGTGTTTTTAAAAATTTGTGGTTTTTTTACAACTCTCAAAAAAAATGATAACTATATTTGCTGCATAAGCACTTTTTTGTGACGATTCACACAGTAGTGAAGTCTGGGCTTCTAAGTCGCTGAACTTTGCCTTTGCAGCAGGCTTAACAAGAGCACCGATAATATTAAGCGAAACCACAATATATAGGTTTTTGAAAAACTTTTACCAGTATATTATGCGTTCCGCTCAAACTTTTTTAGCTTCTTACTCCAGACCTATGGTAAATTTTATAATTCTTCTCCAGACGATGCTATAGCATTATAAGTTGTATTAAAAATTTCGGTTCCTTCTATGGTATTTTTTAATACATCATCCCATACTTTTTTAATATATAGGCTTCCGTTGCATAATTCTTCAATCACTTTTCTGTCGGCTATGGCATTTTGTTCTGACCAATCAAGCCATTTATAATCTGAACCTGCGGCAAGTGCTTTTAAGGAGGCTATACATCTGTCTAACTCTTTCTGCTGTTCTTTAATGTTAAGTTCATCCTGGTGTTTTTTATTTAAAGCCCATTTCGCCATTGCAATACTTCCTCTAATAAGAGCCTTTATTTTGTCAGCTTCGTCACTATCTTTTAAAATATCAATTGCCCACCGAGCGGTTTTTCTTCTATCAATAATGAGAAGGTCTGCTGCTTTTCTCTCAGATTTTCTGGATAAATTATCCTTAGTATCCATGTCATATAGACCTTTTTCTAGGATACTATCATTTCCAGTTCCCGAAACATTTTCCGAATTATTTTCAGTTTTTGAAGCATGCCCAAAATCATCCTTAATTTCCAAAACATTTTCCGAAATATTCCTATAATTTTTCGCATTTGCCGATTCTCTTAGGAACTGATCTAATTGTGTAAAAAATGATACAATATTTTCAGGATTAGCATATTGAGTGCTGTCTTTTACTGCCCTATAAGCATTTAGAATTATATTCACAGAACAATCTTGAGGTAATATTGCTAAAAGCAGTGTCAAAAATCCTAATTTTCTTACCTGGGCAAGAGTTTTACTAATATCGTCAAAATTATGGCCAATATTGTCGAAAATTATACTTTTGCCAGCTGCAGCAGATTCATTAAATAAAGCTAAATACCTAACCCGAGCAAGAGCATGTCTAAGATCGTGAAATCCATTGATTGAATTAAAAATTTCATCTAATTTTTCATCTAATTTTTCATCTAAATTTAATCTTTTGCTTTCCAACAATTTTATAAAGTCTCCAAATGTATTCATTGTTAGCGTTTTCCATTTTGCTTCTGCATTTCCATCAGTATACTGAAATTCTTTACATTCACTAATTTGTATATTTATACCAAAAATTTCCTTAAATTTCTTTTTCAAATCATTATTTACTGATTTACCCAGACCTTCAAGGCACCAATCTAACCAACCATCAAATTTTTTATCAATCCCTTTAAACGATCCTAAAGCTTGAATAATCAATAAAATCTGTTCTCGTCCGGGTAACTTTTCAGTTTGTTCTCTAAAAACATCCAAATCTATTTTGTTTATTTCTTCGAGATTAAGCTCTTTTTTTCCTTTTCCGGGATTAGACGATTCGCTTTGTTGACCGGACTGATTATTGAATGCATTAGCAATAACATGAGTTAAATGCTTTGGGAAAAAATTTAATATATCGTTTAAAGCTACTGATTTTCCGGAGCCAGGTGCGCCTATTACCTGAACAGCTATCTTTTCCTTTGCTGCTTTTTCATTTTCTACGCTTTCTCTAAAACCTGAAGCCTGCAAATCTGCACAAATTCCACCACACATGGCAAAAACGCCAATTAAAATGAACAACCGTTTTTTCATTTTACATTTCCCCCACAATTATCTAACCATACATAATGTATAGTCTACCAAACAAATATTAAAAAATAGTTAACATCAAAATTAAAATTCGATTGATTTTGCTCATAACTCTCACTTTGAAAGCGCATGCTTTCAAAGTACGGCGCCACACAGCGGATTGCGATGGTGCAAGAATCTGTTTGTAAAGGTAAACATCTATATTCGCTCCCAAAAACCTTCCAATCTTTTTGTGAATGTATACATCTGTTTTGAATTAAACAGCAAACATTGATTATTTTTTTGCTTGATGTATAGTTTCGTATATTATAGTATACTAGTATGTGTTATTTTTTTTGGAGTGTTTTATGAACACAGTAAGCAAATTTTTATTTATGGGGGGATTCATTGTTGCAGCAGCAAGCTTGGACGCAGCAAAAGCTTCGACCAATGATAACGGCGGTAATAATGATAACGGCGGTAATAACGTAGCCCCAAATAAATACGTGGCGAAGGAAAGAAGCATGGACGATCAGAAAGTTGATGATGTCACTGATAATATCGACGACGACTCCCTTGCAGATGCGCCTAACAACAACATAGTTGATAACGTCACTGATCATATCGCCCCCTACTCCCTCGCAGGATCATATTATGACGACGACTCCATTGCAGATGCGCCTAACAACAACACAAAGGAGGACGATCAGAAATCCATGGAGACTCATCATGCTGGCGTGGATTTCGCTAGTAGCGTTTTTGGCACATCACCGATCGAAGCTATGTTGCCTGAAGAGTGTTTTGATGTTCTTAGAAAGTTGTCATTTTTGAAAGGTGACAATAACCAAAACGTCTTGTATGAAGGTTGTACATACAATATTAAACATGAAACTATCAGGGCTATCGCAATGCAAGCGATACCAGGAGATTATAATGTAACTGATGTAACTGATGTTTTGATTAAATCAGGGTTGGAAAAGGAAGAGGTTGATCGGATAATGAGAGAAATAGGGTTGGTTTGATTGGCCGAGGAAGCTGAACTACAAAACGAAGTTAAAACTTTGGATACCCAAATTGCCACAGTCGCAATCGTAGTTAGTAATTCTTTCTTCGAGAACAGTAAAAAATGTTAAGAAATAGTTAATGTTAGCAAGAAAGCAGTTCAGGACAATCATGCATACGTGTATGTATACTGCATTGTCCTGCACTGCGTTTTTAAAGTGCTCTTTCTGATTCTAGGAAAATATTTTGTTATTCAGATAGTCTCTTTCTATGTTAGAATAGTAGGCGATGGCTTAAGAGATTATAGTATACTTATCCTACTTGACAAAGGCGCCACAAACCTTTCAAATCATCATGAAAATCGTTGATAAAAAGATACAATTTGTGTCAAATTTGATGAAAAAAATTTGCTGCCCCCGATTAAAGTATACCATGAAAGTAGTTAAAAAATAGTTAACGCCAAGGTCAAATTTCGTGTTTTTTCTGATATTCTTAAAAAAATGATGATTCTCTTAACAAAATTAATACTTTCTTAATAAACTGATCTTGTTATTACAGATAGGATACCATTACAAGAATCAATGATTTAGGTGTATTTAGTATGAGTGAATGAGGACTATGTTAAGTGGAGTGAGCATAATAATATAGAGGTGGGGGTATACATGTATTACATATTCTTAATGAAGTTATAAACAGAGTTTTTGCTAATTTTGAGATGTTTTGAAAGGATAGCGCTCAAATCGGAAACAGAAAACTTAGCTCTAAGGTCGTTGATTAGGCCTTTATATTCATA
>JAITQU010000077.1 GCA_031288735.1 Christensenellaceae bacterium | reverse complement strand
TGTTACTGTTCACACCTTATATGAAAACAACAACAACTTAATTGTTAATGACCTAAATCTAAAACAAATTTCAAAAATTGCTATTCTAAAGGGCTTTTCTGCATTTAAAACGATCATGTTGTGACTTATCCGCTAAAGCACGGACATTTTCCAAAACAACATGTAGCGGACGGACAATAACTATGTTTCCCCATATGGGGTGTGAACTGTAACCAACGGCAGACAGACACAGCACAGTTTCATACATTTTGTTGCAAATGTTGCCGCTTGTGTGATATAATAGCACAAGTGAGAAGGTAGCGTTATTGAATTGAGCTGACAATTCAAAGGATGCTCACAATATATTAAACAACGTTAAAAACGCATAAAATTTAAGGAACTAGCATTTGATTTTTCGGAGGCACAATGACAGTAGATGATGAAGCATCTGCCATTCATGGCGGAGAACATATCAGAGGCTTACTTAGTCTTAGGGATCTTTCGGTAGATACAATAGAAAAAATTGTTCTTAGATCTTTACAATTCAAAAAAGGCATTAAGAGTGTTCGCTATTTCGATAAAAAGATGGCAACACTTTTTTTTGAGAATTCGACACGTACGCAATTTAGTTTCATAGCAGCAATGATAAATCTTGGTATAGTTCCAGTACAAATCAATACGTCAGTTTCTAGTCTAATGAAAGGAGAAAATCTCTATGATACTATAAAGACGCTAGAGTGTATTGGATATGATGGTGTAATTATTAGGCATTCAAGTGATAGGTATTATGATGAGCTTGCTCATGGGTCACTTGAAATACCAATATTTAACGCTGGCGATGGTAAGGCAGAGCATCCAACGCAAACCTTATTAGATCTTGTTACGATATATGAGGAATATGGACATTTTGAAGATATAAAGGTTTGCATAGTAGGAGACATTTCACATTCTAGAGTAGCACACGGAAATGCAGAAATAATGAAACGTCTAGGAATGGATGTCTATATTAGTGGTCCGAATGAATTTATGGATAATACTGCTAGTTATATTCCGTTAGACGAAGCTGTGACAATCTCAGATATTATTATGCTTCTAAGAGTTCAATATGAAAGACACAAAGAGGAAATGAAAATAAGCGAAGCTGCTTACCATATAAATTATGGACTGACAAAATCTCGTGCGGCAAGGATGAAGGACAGTGCTATAATAATGCATCCCGCACCAGTAAACCGACAGATTGAAATAGCAAATGAGGTAGTTGAATGCACAAAAAGCAGGATTTTTGCGCAAATGAAAAATGGTGTGTTTACTCGCATGGCAGTTATATCCATGGTTTTGGATGGTGAATTATGATACTACTCAGAAATGCTAAGATTATGACAAGCAGTAAACTTACCGATATTCTGATTGATGAGGGTAAAATAATTGCAATAGATGATTTTATCACTGCTAAGGCTACTAAAATATTAGACATAAATGGTGCAACTGTAATTCCAGGTGCCGTTGATGTCCATGTGCATCTCAGAGAACCAGGATTCGAGCACAAGGAAACGATAAAAAGTGGAACTCTTGCTGCCGCAAAGGGTGGTGTGACTACACTTATGGCAATGCCAAACACAAAACCAGTTATTGATTCAATGTTGCATCTTGAGAAAATCAAGTCGATTATAAAAAAGGATGCTCAAGTAAGAGTATTTCCATATGCGTCAGTCACAATTGGCGAAAAAGGGCAAGAAGTTACTGATATTAAAGGCTTAGCACCATTTGTAAAAGGTTTTAGTGATGATGGAGTGGGTGTAGGAAATCTTGATTTACTGAGGCGTGCAATGATTAGCGTTAAGCAATTTAATGGCATTATTGCATCGCATGCTGAGGTTTTTGAATATGTGTCCACACCAGAATCTGAGGTCTTGGCAATACGGCAGGAGTTAGAACTTGTAAGAGAAATCGGATGTCGTTACCATTTTTGCCATGTGTCATTAAAGGAAAGTTTTGAGCTCATAGCAAGAGCTCAAAGTGAGGGACTTGATGTAACATGCGAGGTAACGCCACATCACATTTTACTCTGCGCAGACGATGTTTGTTTAGATACTAATAAAAAAATGAATCCACCACTTCGTAGCATTGATGACGTTTTAGCAACGCGAAGGGCTTTGTTAGATGGAGTAGCAACTATCATAGCAACGGACCATGCACCACATACACCACTAGAGAAGTCTAGAGATTTTGCTTCAGCACCCAATGGAGTAATCGGATTAGAAACACTTGTGCCGTTGATTTATACAGAATTTGTTTATAAAAAACAGGCAACCCTTAGCGACATGGTACAATGGATTAGCATAAATCCTGCTAAAAGATTTGATCTGCCTTGTGGTGAGCTCACAGTTGGTGGTCTTGCAGATTTATCAGTAATTGACACAGAATCATCGATCTATAGCGAGGCAGAGATAGTATCTCTTAGCAAAAATTCACCCTTTATTGGGCATAAAATGTATGGAAAAAACATTCTTACACTGGTTGCTGGCGAAGTAAAATACGTTGATAATAAGAAAGTGAAGGCTTACGAAGAAAACCGCTGAACGGAGGCATTTGATGCGAGAAAAAATGTTAATTTTAGAAAATGGGAGAGTTTACTATGGTAATGGGTTTGGTAATTCGGATACTAGGATAGCCGAAATAGTTTTTAACACCTCAATGGTAGGTTATCAAGAAATATTGTCGGATCCATCATATTGTGGTCAGATAGTAGTTATGTCATATCCACTCATTGGAAACTACGGCTTGACTGATGAAGACTATGAATCTAAAAATATAGCAATTGCAGGGTTTGTTGTACGTGAATACAACGATAGCCCATCGAATTTTAGATATACGCAAACTTTAGGTGAAGTAATGGAGGAAAATCAGGTTGCTGGAATAAGTGGCCTTGATACACGAGAAATAGTAAGGATCATACGTGATAATGGTGCAATGAAAGCAATGATAACGGATGCTAATCGCAACGTTGATGAGTGTTTGAAAGAATTAAAAGAAGCCAAGTTAGACACACAACAAGTCAAGAGTGTAACGTCAAAAAAAATATGGTATGCAAGGACTCGAAACCCAAAATATACTGTTGTTGCTGTTGATTGTGGAATAAAACTAAATATTGTGCGCAAGTTCAATGTTCATGGGTGCAATGTAGTTATCGTGCCTTACGATACACCGAAGGAAATTATAGCTAACTTTAAGCCTAACGGATTATTTTTATCCAACGGGCCTGGAAATCCTGAGGATGTGCCAGAGGTAATTGAGCTTGTTAGATATTTCCGTGGTCAAATACCAATTCTAGGGATATGCCTAGGTCATCAAATCATAGGTCTTGCATACGGTGCAAAAACATACAAAATGTTATTTGGTCATCGTGGCTCCAATCACCCAGTCAAAAATTTAGATACAGACAAGATTGAAATTACTAGTCAAAACCATTCATATACTGTTGATGTAAATTCACTTAACGGAACTGGACTACGTCTTACACATGTCAATATACTAGATGGCGAAGCTGAGGGAATTGAGGACTCAAAAAATCGTGTTATGGGAATACAATATCATCCAGAGAGTGCCGCAGGTCCAGAGGATAGCGAATATCTTTATGTAAAGTTTGCAGAGCTTATGGAAAGTGCAGGGGGGAATAGGAATGCCCAGACGAACAGATATTAAAAAAATTATGGTGATAGGTTCAGGGCCTATCGTTATAGGACAAGCTGCGGAGTTTGACTATGCAGGGACGCAGGCATGTATTGCACTCAAAGAAGAAGGGTATGAGGTTGTTCTAGTTAACAGCAATCCTGCAACGATAATGACAGATACTGACATGGCAAGTAAGGTATATATGGAACCCCTTGATCTTGAGCATGTTGCGAGAATCATTAGGCACGAAAGACCAGATGGGCTATTGTGTAGTTTAGGTGGGCAAACTGGACTTAATCTCGGAATGCAGCTACATACTAAAGGAATACTTGATGAATGTCAGGTTGAAATGCTAGGAACTGATTTTGATGCGATAGCAAAAGCCGAGGACAGGAAATTATTTAAAGAGCTTTGTGAATCTATAAATGAGCCTGTGATTGAGTCGTATATAGCAACATCGATAGATGAGGTATTTGAATCGGCACATAAAATTGGATATCCCATAATACTCAGACCAGCATTTACACTAGGCGGAACAGGTGGTGGCTTTGCCACGAGCGATATAGAACTATATGAGCTTGCAAAAAATGCACTAAAGTTATCGCCTGTTGGGCAAGTGCTTGTCGAAAAATCCATAAAAGGTTTTAAGGAAATAGAATACGAGGTGTTAAGGGATGCTAATGATACCGCAATAGCAGTTTGTAGTATGGAAAACGTTGACCCTGTAGGTGTTCACACTGGTGATTCTATAGTTGTCTGTCCTTGCCAGACTTTAACAAATAAGGAATATCAGATGCTTCGCAATGCCGCACTGAAAATCATACGATCACTCAAAATTGAGGGTGGTTGCAATGTTCAATTTGCACTGGACCCTTATTCATTCAAATATTATGTCATAGAGGTTAATCCACGAGTTAGTAGATCAAGTGCTCTTGCTAGCAAGGCTAGCGGATATCCGATTGCTAGGGTTAGCGCAAAGATTGCTTGTGGATTAAGACTTGATGAAATACAAATTGCCAGCACCCTAGCTTCATTTGAGCCGACACTCGACTATATCGTAGCAAAATTTCCACGCTTTCCTTTTGACAAGTTTGGAAAGGCAAATCGGCACATGACAACTCAAATGAAAGCTACAGGCGAAGTAATGAGCATTGGACGTAGCATTGAGGAGGCATTTTTAAAAGCGATCCGCTCATTGGAATTAGACTTTAATCATATTTACTTGAAGACACTTGATAATTATACTAACCATGACCTTATTGAGTTCATCCTTGCAGAAAATGATGAACGAATTTATGCTTTAGCAGAGGCACTACGAAGAGACATCCCTATAGATTATCTTTACCAGATAACAAAGATTGATAAACTTTTTTTAGAAAAGATTGCTAATATTGTTAAGCAAGAGCGTATTCTAAAGGAGTCACCAAATTCACTTGATGTTTTAAGGGAATCAAAAAAGATGGGGTTCTCGGACGAATATATAGCCGATGTTTGGGGAAAGAAGTTTAATGAAATATACCTTTTGAGAAAGAAACACAACATCTATCCTGTCTATAAAATGATAGATACGTGCGCAAGTGAATTTAAATCATACATTCCATATTTTTATTCGACATATGAAAGCGAAAACGAGTCAAGAATAGGAAAGAAAAAGAAAGTAGTTGTACTAGGAAGTGGGCCAATCAGGATAGGACAGGGCATCGAATTTGATTACAGTACGGTGCATGCTGTTTGGGCAATAAAAGAAGCGGGTTATGAGGCTATTATTATAAATAACAATCCAGAAACTGTTTCTACTGATTACACATCAAGTGATAAATTATATTTTGAGCCACTTACCTTTGAAGATGTCATGAACATACTTGACTATGAAAAGCCAAAGGGTGTAATCGTGGCGTTAGGCGGGCAGACTGCTATTAATTTAGCTGATGATCTTGATAAGGCTGGCGTTAAGATATTAGGAAGCGACAGTCGAAGCATTGCTCTTGCAGAGGATAGAGATTTATTTGCTCTAACACTACAAAAATTAGGCATACCTATGCCAGATGGAGTATCTGTATTTACGTTAGAGGAAGGGAAAAGAGCGGCATCAAAGATAGGGTATCCTGTTCTTATAAGACCATCCTTTGTTTTAGGTGGACGAATGATGCATATCGTTTATGATGAAACTTCGCTCTTAAATTATATTTCTGAGGCTGTAAAATTAAATGATAAACATCCCGTCTTAATTGACAAATATATAGCAGGTAAGGAGTGCGAAGTTGATGCCGTCTGTGATGGGAAAAACGTGTTTATACCTGGGATAATGGAGCATATTGAACGAGCTGGTGTCCACAGTGGTGATTCTATGAGTGTATATCCACCATATACACTTAGCGAAGAAACTAAAAAAACCATCAAAGAATATACAAACAGGGTTGGGATTGGATTAGGATTAATTGGTCCCTTCAATATTCAGTTTGTTGTTGATAATAAGGACTCTAAAGTATACATTATAGAGGTCAATCCGCGTAGTAGTCGTACGGTTCCATTTCTTGCAAAAACGACAGGAGCACCTATTGCAAAAATTGCAACTAAAGTCATGCTTGGGAAAAGCTTAGAAGAATTAGGATACCTAGGCGCATATCCTACTAAGGATAAATGGTATGTAAAATCACCAACCTTTTCATACTCAAAACTACTAGGATTGGATGCGGTATTATCACCAGAAATGAAGTCAACTGGGGAAGCAATAGGATACGATAAATCATTAAATAGAGCCGTCTATAAATCAATTAGAGCATCGGGGATGAAGGTAAGTAATTATGGCACTATATTTGCAACAATAGCTGATGCAGATAAGGAGGTAGCATATCCACTGATTAAGAGATTTTATGCACTAGGATTCAATATAGCTGGAACAGAGGGGACAGCTAAATATCTAAGAGAAAGAGGAATTAGAACACGCGTGAGAAAGAAACTCTCGCAAGGATCGGATGAAATTTTAGTAATGCTACGTAAAGGTTATGTAACCTATGTTGTCAATACAATAAGTGAAGCTGGTTTAAATGAGCAATATGATGGGGTGCAGATTAGGCGGACTGCAGTAGAGAATAATGTTCCCGTATTCACTTCATTAGATACCGTAATTGCACTTTTAGATGTTTTAGAAGAGATTACCATGGGAATTTCTACAATAGATTCTGAGTGAGGTAGAAATGAATAATGTTATACTGACTACGTCACTAAATAGAGAAATTTCGAAAGACACATATGAAATTATTTTAGCTGGTGATTGTGCTGATAATAAGCCGGGACAGTTTGTTGAAATAAAATTGAATGGATTTACACTCCGCCGCCCGTTTTGTATTGCACATAGCACTGACTCTACAATGACACTAGTCTACAAGGTGGTCGGAGCTGGTACCAAATATATGTCTACTCTAACCTATAGTGACAAACTGGATGTTCTAACTGGATTAGGAAACGGGTTTAATACTATGGCATGTGAGACTAGTCGCCCATTACTCATAGGTGGCGGCACTGGAATTGCATCCATTTACAATCTAGCAATAGAATTAAAAGAAAGAAACCCTATCATTCTTCTAGGATTTAGGAGTAAAGAAGATGCTTATTACATCGCAGAATTTTCACGCCTCGGTGAAATACACATAGCAACGGAAACTGGGGAGCTGGGCTTTAAAGGTAACATCATTGAATATTTAAAAACCTCTAAAATCGATTATCAGTATTATTATGCATGTGGGCCCATGGGCATGTTAAGAGAGCTTTTTAAGTTTTCTAAAAATGGTGAAATGTCGCTAGAAGCTCGGATGGGTTGTGGTTTTGGTGCGTGTATGGGCTGTAGCATTAAGACAACGTCTGGCTATAAACGTGTATGCAAGGAAGGTCCAGTGTTTCTAGCAAGGGAGATTGTTTTCGATGTATAATAATCTTAGCATTAAGTTATTTGGTAACGTTTTAGATAATCCAATAATCCCAGCGAGTGGCACGTTTGGTTTCGGATATGAATTTGCCGAGTATTATGATATAAATATTTTAGCGTCCATTGCTTTAAAAGGGACAACATATGAACCAAGATATGGCAATATTTTGCCTCGCATAGCGGAGTGCCAAGCAGGGATGATAAATGCCATAGGACTCCAAAATCCTGGAGCTAAATGCGTTGTAGGTGAGGAACTTGTAAAGTTAAGTAAGGTTTTTAAAAAGACCGCAATTGCAAATGTGGCAGGGAATTCAATAGAAGAATATGTGTTAACATCGGAAATATTTGATAAAGCTCAAAGCATAATGGCGATAGAATTAAACATCAGTTGTCCAAATGTAAAGGGTGGCGGGATGCATTTTGGAACAGATCCTAAGATTGCTGCCGAAGTCACAAAAAGCGTCAAGAGTGCGGTAAAAAAGCCTGTAATAGTCAAACTGAGTCCTAATGTTAGTGATATAACTGAAATAGCAAGAGCCGTTGAAGGTGCTGGTGCCGATGCAATTAGTCTCATAAACACACTATCCGCAATGAGAATTGATCTTAAAACTGCTAAACCAATTATAGGCGTGGGTACTGGTGGATATAGTGGAGCTGGTATTTTCCCAATTGCAATAAAAATGGTGGCAGCTACAAATAAAGCTGTAAAAATTCCGATAATAGGGATGGGTGGAATCACAAACGCATACGACGTGATTGAAATGATGTATGCTGGTGCTAGAGCAGTAATGGTTGGAACGCAAAACTTAATAGATCCGTTTGCTTGCAAAAGAATAATAGAGGATTTACCTAGAGTAATGAAAGAATTAAAAATTGAAAAAATTGAAGATATAATCGGGAGGACAACATTAAATGGGTAGAGATGTAATAATAGCATGCGACTTTTCATCAAAAATGAAGACGCTGGGTTTTTTGGCGTGTTTTAGACATATAAAACCGTTCATAAAGATAGGAATGGAATTGTACTATAAGGAAGGTCCATCAATAGTTACCGAGCTGAAAGAGAAAGGATATAAAATATTTCTAGATCTAAAATTACACGACATCCCAAACACTGTGCATAAGGCTATGTGCAATCTTTCACAATTAGGTGTTGATATGATCAACTGCCATGCAAGCGGTGGAATTCAAATGATGCAAGCAGCTGTAGCTGGAATTAAGGAAGGAGCAAAAAGTGCGTTGCCGATATTAATAGCGGTAACACAGCTAACCTCAACTAGTGAAGAAATGTTGAAAAAAGAGCTTCTTATACAATCATCCTTGGTGGACACCGTAAAGCACTATGCTGAGAATGCACTAGTAGCTGGCATAAATGGAGTAGTGTGTTCACCGCTCGAAGCATCAATTGTAAAAGAGCTTGGACTTTTAAGTGTAACACCTGGCATAAGATTTGCTGATGCAAATGATGATGACCAAAAACGCATAGCAACACCCGAACTTGCTAAAGCATATGGAAGTGATTATATTGTAGTAGGACGTCCAATAACTAATGCAGCAAATCCAGTAGATGCATACAACAAATGCCTAGAGCAGTTTCTAGATAAGGATGAAAATGTGAATAAAGAGATAGAGCAAGACCAGGTATGCGATGCAGATCAAGAGAATCAAGCTGAGGATGACTAAATGATGGAAGAACCAATAAGCGGAATTTGCGATATAACGCTTGCAACGCAAGTAGCCGAAGAATTATTAAGGATAAAAGCAGTGTTTTTAAGACCAAGTCAGCCGTTCACATGGGCTAGCGGGATAAAATCTCCAATCTATTGTGACAATCGATTAATACTTGGTTATCCTGAATTCAGAAATATAGTTTGCGATGGAATGCTTACAATAATTAGTAAATATTACAAAGCATTAGATGTGGTCATGGGTGCTGCTACAGGGGGCATTCCCCATGCAAGCCTTGTTTCTGATAGACTCAGTCTACCAATGGGATATGTTCGAAGTGGTGCCAAGGAGCACGGTCGAGAGAACAAGGTAGAAGGTGCAATCGAGCTTAATAATAAAAACATGATAGTAGTAGAGGATCTTATTTCTACCGCTGGTTCATCAATAGATGTTGTTGAATCCCTACGCGAAAGCGGAGGCATTGTATTAGGAATAGTTTCTATTTTCACATATTCCTTGCAAAAAGGAATTGATAATCTAATAAAAGCAAACGTAAGAAACGTTTCTCTTTGTGATATTAATACACTCGTCGATGTTGCTGTCGAAAATGGATATATAAAAGCTAATGAAAAAAGAATGATATTGAATTTTATAAAAAATCCTAGCGATCCGAGTTGGCAAACAGAGTAGAGACACTATTTTAGTTTTATTATTAATTTCTGTTTTTTGTTTAAAAAATTATTTAGGAGTCTGTATATATGGCGCATGTAAAAAATGAAATCACTAAAAGCAAATTAAAAACGCCAAAAGAGCAAATTACTGATATTCTATCAGACTTACTTAAGGTTACAGCAATAGCTCTTCCTGACGATGTCTTTGAAAGTCTTAAAAAAATGCAAGCATGTGAGGACTCTGAACTTTCTAAAGAATTGTATAGTTGTATCTTTGATAATCTTGATAAAGCGGAAAAACTAAAACGACCGTTATGTCAAGACACGGGTGTGTTGCAGTTCTTTATTAAGGCTGGTGTCCGATTTCCTTATCTTGCTTTATTGGGAGATGCAATAAAGGATGCTACACAAAATGCTACATCAAGTGTGCCGTTACGACATAATGTAGTAGAAAGTTTTGACGAGCGAAATACAGGAAATAACATAGGGACGCTTGCCCCATGGTGCGAGTGGGAAATAATAGACGGTGATGGCCTTGAAATTGATGTTTATTTAGCGGGTGGTGGATGTACTTTGCCTGGAAGGTCTAAAGTATTAATGCCACTTGAAGGCTACGAAGGTGTTGTCAAATTTGTGTTTGATACAATTGTAGAATGGGGAGTAAATGCCTGTCCACCGCTAGTGGTAGGTGTAGGTATAGGAACTTGCGCTACTACAGCGTCAATACTATCTAAAAAGGCAATACTTAGAAAAATTGGGAGCAGTAATCCAAATCCAAAGGCTGCTGATATGGAGAGACGAATGAAGATAGGGTTAGACAATATTGGAATTGGGCCTCTCGGATTAAAGGGAAAGCAAAGTGTGCAATGCGTAAACATCGAATATGCCGCACATCATCCAGCAACTCTAGGAGTAGGTGTTACTGTAGGATGTTGGGCTACTCGCAGAGGATCGATAAATATTAAAAATGATTTGTCCTATGAAATCACATCTCATAAAAATAAGATTAATTGATAAAAACCTAGTTCTAAAATTTAAAATTTTACTAAATAAAATATTAATAGACTTGGAGTAATTATGTCTGACAATATAGAAAACACAAGAAACATTAATGATAAAAAGATACTGACAACACCTATATTCCCCGAAGATATTGCCTCTTTACACATAGGTGATATTATATATTTAACTGGAATGCTTGTAACCTGTCGTGACGATGGTCACAGAAGAGTTATTGAAAGTGATTGCATGCCAAATTTTAATTTAAGCGGCATGTCGATACTTCACGCAGGCCCCATCATTAAAGCTACTCCATCAGGATTTGAGATGATTTCTATAGGGCCTACAACAAGTCGCAGAATGGAAATGTATGAAGCTGAATTCATAAAACGCACGGGAGTTAAACTAATCATTGGTAAGGGTGGTATGGGAGCAAAAACCGCAACTGCTTGTAAGCAATACAAGGCACTGCATTGCGTTTTCCCTGGCGGTTGCGCAGTTAGTGCTGCTACTGAGGTTGAGGAAATTGTAGGAGTAGAATGGGAGGATTTTGGAATGCCAGAGGCTTTTTGGATTATGAAAGTCAAAGAATTCGGTCCTCTAATCGTATCAATAGACACACACGGCGATAATCTTTTTGAGCGCAACAAAGCAGAATTTAATATTAAAAAAGAAGAAGCATTAAAGGAATTACTTCCTTTTGTGCACTATTCACACAATTAAGGTGAGTTAAATAAGAAATTTTCTATGATATATCTTGATTATGCTGCAGACACCCCAATAGATCCCGAAGTTAAGACCGTGTTCAACGAAACTCAGGCTATGTATTATGCCAATCCTTTTGCATCACATTCTTTAGGACGTGATGCTATGAACCAGATCGAGCATGCAGTCAATGAAATAATGAGTCATATAGGTTTCAACAGTGAAACTCATGAGCTTATTCCACTCTCTAGTGCAACTGAGGCTAACAATTTAGTTTTAAGGGGAATCGTTTCAGCATATGGTGAGCGTGGATATCATATAGTAAGTACAAATTTTGAGCACCCCTCTATAGCAAATACACTTACAGTATTGACAAACAATGGTTGCAACGTTGATTATGTGCGAGTCTCAAAAAATGGCGTGATCGATCTTGAAAGCCTTAAGCAGGTATTAACATCGAATACAATACTTTTGTCTCTAAGTGCTGTAGATAGCGAGGTTGGTAATGTTCAACACATAAAGGAAATAGCACAGTTGATGAATCAATATCCAAACTGCTATTTTCATACGGATGCAACGCAGGCAATTGGGAAAATACAATTAGATTTTGACAACGTAGATTTTTTAACATTTTCCGCACATAAAATTTATGGATATAAGGGGTCAGCATTTTTGATAAGAAGAAAAAATATTAGTTTGACACCGCAAATTACAGGTGGCGGGGCATGGATATATCGAGCTGGAACACCAGCTACCCCGCTTATTGTTTCTTCGGCTAAGGCTGTTCAAAAAGCGTATGCTAATATTGAAGAGCGATTTGAATATGTTAAGAAATTAAATATGGAATTTAGAAAGTGCCTTAGAGTTTATAATGATGTGGTGTTTAATAGCACAGAAAGTGCTTCCCCTTACATTTTGAACTTGTCGGTAAAAAAAATTAGTGGTGAGTCTTTTTGTAATGCGCTAGACGAGGCAGGAATTTGTGTATCGGTAAAATCCGCTTGTTCAGAGAAATCTGGATTTTCCAAGGTTGTCTATGATATGTCTGGTAGTAGAGACATTTCAAAAGCTTCATGGCGCATTAGTCTAAGTCATCTTACAACCTCTGAGGATGTTGAAAAATTTATGTCAGCGTTTGATAAATGTAGATCGAAACTATTAAAAAATTAACGATTACTCATTTGACAAATTAGAAAATAAAAATAGCTTTCCTAGCAAAAGATAAGCGGTAAAACTTTTTAATCAAACGTTACTGTTCACACCCCATATGAAAAAAAGGCAATGTTTTAATAACATCGCCGAGTTGGATATGTTTGCATTCCAAAGTATAAAGATTAGCGATCAAAGATCTCAGCAATACTCGTGAAAAGATTTTTCTCATGTGCAACAAGTGCTTCAATGATGCCCATAGTGTTA